>NZ_DAIQRQ010000080.1:4793-18881 GCF_036786105.1 Ohtaekwangia sp. | reverse complement strand
TTATTCAAATCGCAGCGACTCGATCGGATCAAGTTTCGATGCTTTATGTGCGGGATAGTATCCTGAGATCAATCCTACGATTATACAGATAATCATTCCCACAATCATCCAAAGCCAGGGCACTACAAATGCATCTATACCCATGGCGCGCGACATCAAATTACCGATAACAATACCGAGTATAACACCGGCTATACCTCCGAGTAAACAGACTACGATGGCTTCGATCACAAATTGTTGACGTATTCGCAGCGGTGTAGCTCCCAATGCTTTGCGTACACCTACTTCGCGGGTGCGTTCAGTAACAGAAACAAGCATGATGTTCATTAATGCTATAGATGCACCCAGCAGTGTAATAAATCCCACGCTGAATCCACCGATGCGCAGACCACTGGTAATGGAAGCCATGTTCTCGGCAAGTGTTTCGCTCTTCTCCAATTCAAACGAGTTGGGTTCCCCTATTCTATCGTGACGGATAGTGCGCATAAGTCCTGTGGCCTCACCCATTGCATACTCCAGCTGGGTAGGATCATTTATACCGATGGTTAACTCGTATCTCAAACCTTTGCCTTTTGAGAGCTGGTTAGCTTTCAAAATTGGAATCAACACCATATTGTCGTAGTTATCTTCTGAGAGCTGGCCCTTCTCTTTCAGAAAACCGATTACACGGAATTGTGCTCCAAGGAACGTTACTTCCGAACCAATCACTTTTTTATCTTTTTCTTCGTACAGCGCCTTGTATACTTTATAACCGAGTATCGCTACAGGCGAGCCATGTTCAATTTCAAGACGAGAGAAATTTCGTCCTTCCTGCATCTCGAGTGCTTTGATAGCTGCGTATTCTTCATTGCTTCCTTTGATAAGAACGTTGGGGTTGGTCTTCTCCGAGGCATGTTTCACTTCGGCAATACTAGTGAGGTTGGCCGAAAGACTTTTGGTAGCAGGCACTTTGTATTGGCTGATGAACGCCTGCGCCTCTGTTAATCTGATCTGTGGATATACTTTTTCGGTAACACCTTTGTTGTTAGAGTCCCGGTTGGTTTTCGATCGCACATCAAATGTATTGACACCCAGCGAGGAGAGACTTTCATTCACGGACTGCTCGATACCATCAATCGCAGTGAGGATACCCACGAGTGACGTTATACCAATGGCAACAATCAGGGACGTAAGGATCGAGCGCAGCAAGTTGGCCTTTACCGAGCGAAGACCTTCCTTTATGTTTTCTACAATATCCATGTCTGCTAAATACGTTAGGAGCTGTATATACGTTGGTTAACAGCCTCAAATGTTACAAAAACCGGCAACTAATTTTTCAAGGCAGAGGTTAACCGATCAAATAAGTGTGTGAGTATCGTGAATGTTGAATGAGTGTTGTAAATTTATACTGATTAACGGGTACGTGTATGAAGAAATGTGTGATTTTACTGGCGATCCTGCTGATCGGTAAAGCATCGATGGCCAATTCTATTTTTATCCCGATGGATAACAAGCAGGCCAATCACCTGAAGGCTTACGGCATTGCTTACTGGATACTGAAAAGTGAGATGGAAGTAGACTGGCTGCTGAACTACCGTGGAGGCAGCTTTATGTGCCAGTATCATCCGGCTATACAAAATGAACTGGTGGTGCGCGGAGTGAGTTTTGAGATCATCTCCGATGCGCAGGCGAACCAGATCATCAACGAGATTGCCAGTCCGGCACTCAACTACGATATTATGAAGCTGGAGAAATATCCGCGCATTGCGGTATATTCTCCCAAGAGTAAACAACCCTGGGACGATGCCGTAACGCTGGTACTCACCTATGCTGAAATTCCCTACGATGTGATATTTGATGACGAGGTCATGAACGGCGTACTGCCCAAGTACGACTGGCTGCATCTCCACCACGAGGATTTCACAGGTCAGTATGGAAAATTCTATAGCCAGTTCAGCAATTACCCCTGGTATGTGGAGCAGCAGAAAGAAGCAGAAGACCTGGCCCGCAAGCATGGCTTCCATAAAGTGTCGCAATTGAAGCTGGCAGTGTCTAAAAAGATAAAAGAGTTTGTGAGCGGTGGCGGCTTTCTCTTTGCCATGTGCTCGGCTACTGACAGCTATGATATTGCGCTGGCTGCCGATGGTGTGGATATCTGCGATCACATGTATGATGGCGACCCGGCCGACCCACAGGCACAACAAAAGCTCAACTACGACAACACGCTTGCTTTTACCAATTTCCGGTTGGAGCGTAACCCGCTGCAGTACGAGTTCTCTGACATTGACAATCAACCCAACGAGCGTGGATTACGGCAGGATAATGACTACTTCTCCATCTTCGAGTTTTCGGCCAAATGGGATCCGATTCCTACCATGCTGACTCAAAATCATACACAGGTGGTCAAAGGTTTTTTCGGACAAACGACAGGTTTTAAGAAAAACCTGATCAAGCCGGATGTACTCATCATGGGCGAGAACAAAGAGATCAAGGAAGCGAAATATATACATGGCATCCTCGGCAAAGGCTTCTGGACATTCTATGGAGGCCACGACCCCGAAGACTATCAGCACCAGGTAGGCGAAGAACCCACCGACCTTAATCAACACCCCAACTCTCCCGGCTACCGCCTCATCCTGAACAATGTGCTTTTCCCTGCTGCAAAGAAGAAGAAACAGAAAACGTAGAAAGTGTTGAAGTTTGCTGCTTCAACGTTTCAGGTTTTGAAAAAACTGTGGACAATTTACGATTGCGCAGGCACTGCGCACATCGCAGCTTTTTACTTAAGCACTTAAACACATCAACACTTAAACACTTTTTTTACGCCTTCGAAATATGCTTTACAAACAAGCGCTTTGCCACCGGCATAAGTGTTTCTGAAAATGGAAACTTCATTTTGGAAAGGATGAGGTAAGTGGCTGGGTTGGGCATGTCTGTAAATCGTTTGATGAGGTCGAGCTTGAGTCGCTCGTATGTATACAGCGGACGCTTCTCTACGCGCTCTACAAACTCGGTGTTCAGGCTGCGCAGCTGCTCCTGACTTCCCTCGAATATACTTACCTGGTAACGGTATATATTGGTCTCCTTTTCGGGTGGCACGGTTACAAACAGGTAGCCTTCACTGGCATAGAGAGGCGTTACTCCTATTGGCGATATTTCGCACTGCGATTCTACATGTTCATAGATAACCGATCCCTCCTGTAAGGAATCTTTAATGCGAGGCAAAGCAAAGTCGATGATCGCTTCCAGTTCGCTCATCACAACATCATCTTCCACAAGCTGGCGATAAGTAAGCTCCAGTTTCTTAAATTCTTCAAGGGAGATTTCCTTGGGAAATGACTCGCGGATCAGGGCTTTGTTTTCTTTTACTGCCACCAGGTTCCGGTAATGAAAAACAAGGTCGGCCATAAATGGATACAACTCCACTTTATCAAATGATTTCTGTACGGTTTGGAGATACGCAAGCAACACATACTTCTTATACTCAAAGTCGATCATGCCCTGCGTCAGCCAATCTTTTGACAATTTTTCCATATCTGCACTTTTTTGACAAGTAAAATTTAACGATTCCTTTCGAAGCAGTCAAAATGAATAAGATGAAAAAGTTGCAACAGGTAAGTAAGATTCAAAGAGAAAGTTTAAAATTCAATGTTCAAGATTCCAGGCCTGGGTTATACAAACCTGCCATCTTGCCATTGCACACGATCTAAATTCATGCCATCCGGGGTATAAATCGGGTGTCAAAGCTGACAGTAATTGGAAAAATTGTCCGTTATTCGCGTCTCTTTCCGCCCTGGCACAATAGCTGATAAGCGGTGAACGTCAAATTTGTTAAACCTTAAAAATCCATTACGTATATGGCAAAAGTCAACTTTAAACCAAACGAGGACAGGGTACTAGTTGAACCCGCCGAAGCTGAAACAAAGACAGCATCCGGAATCATTATTCCTGACACAGCGAAGGAAAAACCACAGAAAGGTACCATCATCGCTGTAGGTGAAGGACTGAAAGACAAGCCTGTAACTGTAAAAGTTGGGGACACTGTACTCTATGGAAAGTATGCTGGTACGGAAATCAACATCGATGGCAAGGAATACCTCATCATGCGTAACTCTGACATCTTTGGAATCATTTAATTAATCAATTCAAAATCATCAAGAAATTATGGCTAAAGAAATAACCTTCGATACGTCAGCCCGCGACAGAATTAAAAAGGGTGTTGACAAATTAGCAGATGCCGTTAAAGTTACCCTCGGTCCTAAAGGTCGTAACGTAATTCTCGATAAGAAATTCGGCGCTCCTACTGTTACAAAAGATGGTGTATCTGTAGCAAAAGAAATCGAACTGAAAGATCCGATCGAAAACATGGGTGCTCAGTTAGTGAAAGAAGTTGCTTCTAAAACTGCTGATGCTGCCGGTGACGGTACTACTACCGCTACTGTTCTTGCACAGGCGATCTATGCACACGGTATCAAGAACGTGGCAGCGGGCGCAAACCCAATGGATCTGAAACGCGGTATCGACAAAGCTGTTGATGCTGTTGTGGATAGTCTGAAATCACAATCCAAGAATATTAAAGATTCAAGCGAGATCGCACAGGTTGCTACCATCTCTGCCAACAACGATGTTGAAATTGGCAAGATGATCGCCGATGCGATGGATAAAGTGGGTAAAGACGGTGTAATCACTGTTGAAGAAGCAAAAGGAACAGAAACTGAAGTGAAGACTGTGGAAGGTATGCAGTTCGATCGCGGTTATCTCTCTCCTTACTTCGTAACCAACACAGAGAAGATGGAAGCAGAACTTGATTCTCCTTTCATTCTGATCTACGACAAGAAAATCAGCAGCATGAAAGAATTGCTTCCTATCCTGGAGCAGTCTGCACAAACTGGCAAACCGCTGGTGATCATTGCTGAAGAAGTAGAAGGCGAAGCATTGGCAACACTCGTGGTAAACAAGATCCGCGGTGCACTGCGCGTAGCAGCTGTTAAAGCTCCTGGCTTTGGCGACAGAAGAAAAGCAATGCTTGAAGATATCGCGATCCTTACCGGTGGCCGCGTAATCTCTGAAGAGCAAGGTTACAAACTCGAAGCGGCTACACTCGACATGTTGGGCCGTGCTGAGAAAGTAAATATCGATAAAGACAATACTACAATCGTAAATGGCGCTGGTAAGAAGAATGATATCCAGGGTCGTGTAAATCAGATCAAAGCTCAGATCGAGACTACTACATCTGACTACGATAAAGAAAAACTGCAAGAGCGTCTTGCTAAACTTTCAGGCGGTGTAGCCATCCTTTACATCGGTGCTGCAACTGAAGTTGAAATGAAAGAGAAGAAAGATCGCGTTGACGATGCTCTTCACGCAACACGCGCTGCGGTTCAGGAAGGTATCATCCCTGGTGGTGGTACAGCATACATCCGCGCTACTGAAGCGTTGAAGAACGTGAAAGTTGATAATGACGATCAGGCAACGGGTGTTAACATTATCCGTCTTGCACTCGAAGCTCCTCTCCGCACAATCTCTGAAAATGCTGGTCAGGAAGGTTCTGTAATTGTGAACAAAGTTCGTGAAGGCAAAGGTGACTTCGGTTACAATGCCCGCGATAACAAGTTCGAAACATTCTTCAATGCAGGTATCATCGATCCTACAAAAGTAGCTCGTCTTGCACTTGAAAACGCAGCTTCTATCGCAGGTCTTCTGTTAACTACTGAAGCAGTAGTATCAGAGATCCCTGAAGAAAAAGAAGCACCTGCTATGCCACACGGTGGCGGCATGGGCGGCATGATGTAATTCGGTACTTTCAGATTTACATAATCAGGAAGCTTCATCGTTATGGTGAAGCTTCTTTTTTTGTAGCGGAGAGCCACTAGCTGCCGGATGGAGTGCGATCGGGAGTGAGTGTGTTTTTGACTTCATCATTCGTTGATCGATATTCCTTGTTCATTATTCCTATTATTGAGTATTCAATTCCATTTAATACAAAAGCATTACCCTTGCATTACTGGCGCGGCTCATAGCGGAGAGCTCGCAGCTAATCTATGGTAAATCTTACAGCGAAAACAGCTCCCAATCCTTACCAATCTTACTGCCGGGTCGTGGTCTGTTACGAAATTGATGTATAACACAGGCTCGTCTTTGAAATTTTAAAACGATAACCAAGACCCCGGGAATCCCTATATTAACAGACATGTACTGCCACGTTTATCCGAAATGCTCGTTAAAACATGAATTTACCGGTGTGAAGAAGAGTTGCTTTCAGATTCATAAAATCGCTTGAACAGGCACCAATCTTACACTTACGAAACCAGAGACATCGGTGTGGCATGCTTCAAAAACAAGGTAATCCCAGTATTTCGTATAAATTTGGACGTCTAAATTCCGAACAACCCTGTCTATGAGCAAACGTATTCCGAATATCTGGATAATCGATGATGATCCCATGTCATCTTTTATGCTCAAACGACTGGCGGAATTAGGAGAACTTGCCGATATCATTACAATTTATAACAGCGCCCGTGCTGCTCTTGATTACCTGCAAGCCAACCCCAAAGCTCATAATCAATTGCCGGACGTAATCCTGTTGGACATCTACATGCCGGTAGTAAACGGGTGGGATTTCCTTACCAGGTTTCGTGAACTGAAGCAAGAGCTTAGCAAACACATTGACATTATGCTGGTAAGCTCTTCCGATCATCCGCGCGATATAAATCAGGCCAAGACGTTCGAGGAAGTTATGGCATACGTTACCAAGCCGGTTTCCCTGGAGCGACTCAAAGAACTACTGCTGCGAAACTAATTGTTTGTAATCTGCTGATGGTCTATATTCTGTTTGACCATACTTACGCCATTTACCGGAAGGTATACCGAGAACACCGCGCCTTTATCCAGTTCTCCACGCCCATCAATCATGCCACCGTGTATCTCTACGATCTTCTTCGCGATTGATAACCCTATACCGGTGCCCTCATAGTTTCTGCCGTGCAGACGCTGAAATATACCGAAGATCTTTTCCTTGTACTCGTTCTCGAAGCCTATACCATTGTCCTGGACTTTTATACATACAAAATCTTTTGAATTGATATTAAACTGCTGCGCCATCTCCTGCGTTATCGGCTGCTCTTCGATGATCACGTGTGGCACTTCCTTATTGGAGAACTTCAGTGCGTTGGCAATCAGGTTCTGAAAGAGTTGGCGCATTTGTCCTGGCACAGCATGCACCACCGGAAGTTTACCAATCGTAATCGTGGCATTCTTTTCCATGATGGCTATATCTAGGTCATCGCAGATGCGCCTGACGATCCGGCTGAGATCAGTCTTCTCTTTATTGAGCTCGCTGTTGGACAGTTTGGAAAGTGTAAGCACATCTTCAATAAGGGTTTGCATGCGACCTGACGATGAAACGATCTTGTTGAGATAGCTTTGTTCACCATCGGTAAGTTTATCCTGTATCTTCGATTGCAGTATATTTCCGAATGCCTGAATCTTGCGCAAAGGCTCTTTTAAATCGTGCGATGCTACCGATGCAAATTGCAACAGATCAAAATTAGATCGCTCCAGTTGCGCATTCGATTCAACAAGCTTTTGTGACGTACGTTGCAGGTCGGCATAACTCTTCTCAATAAGATCAGCTGCTTTTTTCTTGTCGGTTATATCGACAAACGTAGCTACCAGGCCATCCAGCATTTTAGCCGCAATCACATCGTACCAACGATCTTCTTCTTCCCGATAAAATTCAAACTGCTTTGCTTCTCCCCGTTCAACCACTTCGGTAAATACCTTCATATAATGTTCCTGAGGTCCGGGGAAAAACGCCTTTATACTCTTGCCTATCAAATTTTTATTTTTCCAACCCAGCATTTTCCGGGCAGAATCATTGATAGCAAGGTATATCAGATCAGTAACGTGTTCTGCATGATCGCGAACAGCCTGTAAGGCTATAATGCCACTGGTAGAGCTATAAAATATACCTTCAATAATACTGGAAAGTCTTTTCGATTCAGTAATATCAATGAAGTTGATAACAACGCCATCCGCCTCTTTCGTATGCTTTATATAGGGAGCGATGCGCATGGAATAATAAACTGCATTGTCAAGCACCACTTCCTGCTCCATTGATTTGCCCGTCTTCAATACATGGACAATAAACTTTGCCAGGTCGGTATCTTTCAAATTGGTAGTGATATCCATGATCGAACGACCGATATCGGTCTCGATGAGATTTACAATGCGTTTAACGGCAGGCGTAAATCTGCGCACCTGCATATTCTTGTCGATCAGGATTTGTCCGATCTCTGAATTTGTAAAGTAATTATTCAAATCGTCATTCAGCTCAAGCAGTTCCTTTATCCGAAGCTGATGCTCACCACTTACAGTATGCAGCTCTTCGTTGAGCGATTGCAATTCTTCGTTCGTACTTTGCAGCTCTTCGTTGGTAGAAATCAACTCTTCGTTGCTGGATTGCAGTTCTTCATTTGTAGTTTCGGATTCTTCCAGAATGGCTTGCAGGTTTTCCCGTGTTTCTTTCAATTCGCGCTCCAACTCCTGAATGCGATCTTCTCCTATACCCGAAGTCTCTTCACTCGTGGTTATCACTTTACCTTCCAGGTCTTCTTCTTCTAATATTACACACAGGAAAGAATGTTCCGGCTGCTGGAAGAATGGCTTGACCGTAATATGTACATATTGAGGCTCCGGCCCATTCGGTATCAAAATGTGTTTCATTACCGCCCGCTCATTCTGAGCAATCGCCTTTCGCACACATATACTTAACATGGCCGACAGTTGTGGCTTTACCAGCTTGAGCAGGTTGAAATTGAAATTATCTTCCGGAAACATCAGGAAGTATTTGAAGTTTCCGGTAGCCTGCTTGATCATGCAATCCTTGTCGATAAGTATACCGGCAATTTTTCGGTTCTCCATCAGAGTTTCCCGGAAAGTCTCTGCCATCAGGGAGGCTCCGTTTCGTGTATGAGCATGAGGTTGCGCTACATACATACGTCTCTCCAGCGGAGCCAGTATAGATTCCTGATCAGCGGAACGCGACTTGGCAATGCATTTATATATTTTCCATTTTCGGCTCACCTCCTGCGTTACATCCCTGAGCATACCTATATTTTCGCTGGGGCCCAGCATAAGGAATGAATTTACATTCAGGGCAAAATGAAACCTCCGGAGCGCCTTCATCTGCAATTCCTGGTTTAGGTATATAAACATGTTCCGGCAGGTAATCAGATCAAGCTTGCTAAAGGGAGGATCGCGCAGCACATCGTGATTGGCAAACACTGCGATCTTGCGCAGTTCCTGCGACACGCGGTATGTATTTCCTTCGTTCACGAAATACTTTTGCAAATACATTTCAGGAATATCGTTGACAAGCGACACACTATATATACCACGCGAGGCAATTTCAAGTGCTTCGTTATCTATGTCCGTTGCAAATACTTTCAGGTTAAAGTGCATGTCCAGCTTTTCCTGCTGCTCCAGCAGTAACATAGCCACCGTATAGGCTTCTTCACCACTGCTGCAAGCTGCCACCCATACCTTCACTACATCGCCCGCACGCTTGTTGGCAAACAACGCAGGCAATGCCTGGGTACGCAGCGTTTCAAAAGCTTCCGGATCGCGAAAGAAGCGTGTTACGTTGATCAGAAATTCTTTGCACAGTATCTCGAGCTCCGGTTCATTCTGCTGCAGGTATTCTTTATATTCTCTCAGATCTTTTATGTCCAGCTCCGTCATGCGCTTGGCCAGTCGTCTGAACAACGTAGCACGTTTATAGTTAATAAAATCATGCTGCGTAGCAGTACGCAACATTTCGAGTATCTCTTTTAAAATATACTCTTCGCGCGTTGTTAGTGCCGAAAACGATCGTACCAGTGGTATCTCTTTCAAAAACTCCAATAGTTCATTACCGATCATTTCCGGTGGCAACACCATATCTACCAGACCTGTGGCAATAGCACTGTTGGGCATACCATCAAACGCCGCACTCTGCGGATCCTGCACAATTACAACACCACCATTGTTCTTGATCGCTTCTATACCACGCGATCCATCGGTACCCGTTCCGGAAAGTATAATTCCAATGGCATCTTTACCCTTCTCATACGCCAGCGATTCAAAGAAGGTATCAATTGCATAATTAGGAGAAGACTTCTCTTTCTTATCCTCCAGGTGAAGTTTGCCATTCTTTATTGTCATGAGCGATTTACGAGGAAGCAGGTATATACAATTCGGCAATACCTCCATTCCTTCCTCCGCTTCAAATACCTGCATGGTAGTGTGCTTGGATAGCAACTCCAGCATCAGACTTTTATAATCTGGCGACAGGTGTTGGATGATGATGAAAGAGAAACCGGTGTGTTGATTAATATTATCAAAGAGATCATGAATGGCTTCCATCCCACCGGCAGAAGCGCCAATTCCTACTATGTAATTCTTTGAATTTCGGGCGACCGTTGCCATGCGCGAAAAATGTCTGAACTAATTTTTTACTATTTGCGGGATAAATTAATGTGCCTATCTTTAATCAATGAACACAATGAACATCCTGCTGGTGGAAGATGATCCTGATGACGTTGAACTCCTGCTGGAGGCGTTGCACGACAACAATGTAGAGTTCAGGATGGAATCCATAAAGGAGGGCGATAAGGTGTTGCCATACCTCGAATTGTGTAAAATATTACCCGATATTATCATTCTTGATCTGAATCTCCCAAAAATGCACGGACGTGAGGTACTTATTTCCCTAAAAACGTCCCGCTTCAGCATTATTCCCGTTGTTATACTCACTACCTCTTCATCCAGAGACGATATTGACTTTTGCCTTAAATCTGGTGCTGATAAGTATATCAGCAAGCCGTCTACCTTGGATGGATTTAACAGAACGGTTTCAATGATCGCTGAGATTGCTGCACCACAGGCTGAAAGAAACCTGAAATAATTTTCTTGTTATTGTTTTAATGTGGCAGCTTCTCACGAATGCGGCCGTATACCCAGGTGCCTGCCAGGGCACTAAGCAATGTTATCGTTACTACGCTGGCCCCTGCCCCAATCTGCACATAAAGAGGTCCTGGACACGCACCGGTTAATGCCCAGCCGAATCCAAAGAGGAGGCCTCCATAAATATTGCCCTTATGAAATTTCTTAACAGGATATACAATCGCCTGTCCATCGAGAGTCTTTACGTGAAAGCGCTTCAGAATCTGGATGGATAGTATACCGGTAACAACAGCCGAACCGATAACACCATACATGTGAAACGACTGAAAGCGAAACATTTCCTGAATACGAAACCACGAAATTACTTCTGACTTTACAAGTAATATACCGAAAAATATACCAGCTGCCACAAAGCGTATATAATATCGCCATGAGTATTGCTGCTCTGGCCGTGTAGAAGCATTTGTGATGCGTATTTTTCCATCCTGATATGCTGATGTCTCCCGGTTCATATCGCTATACTATAATTGAAGTATATAGGGAAGAATAAAATTCGCTACGAGTATGCCACCAGCCATAAAACACAGCGTGGCTACCAGCGATGGCCACTGTAAATTGGATAAACCGGTAATGGCATGGCCGGAGGTGCATCCATCGGCATAGCGTGTGCCAAAGCCTACCAGGAATCCACCCACCACCATGAGTATAAATCCCTTGCGTGTGATCAGATTGTGCCATGTGAAAAGATCGCGCGGCACTATGCCAAATGTATCGCTTACGCCATAGGTTGCAAGTTCCGATTGCAAGGCTTCATTGATCTTTACAGGCTCGTGCGAGTCAAATAAACCAGCAGCCAGTATACCCCCGAGCACAATGCCGGCAATAAAAAAAAGATTCCAGAGCTCCTGCCGCCAGTTATACCGAAAAAACGGTATGTTTCCGGGAAAGCATACTGCACAGATATGACGAAGCGTAGAGGATATACCAAATGACCTGTTACCCAGCAATAACAAAAGCGGTACGATGAGGCCGATAAGCGGCCCTGCTATATACCACGGCCATGGCTTCGACAGCGTATGTAACAGATCGTGCATGGTATGTATATAGATTATTTATTGGAAGTACATACAAAATCCGTTTTGGGAATATTGGTGGCAGCAATCGCCTTGAAACCACCGGCAACCTCAATAAGGTTATTCCATCCACGGGCTTTCAGAATAGAAGCAGCGATCATGGAACGATAACCGCTTGCACAATGAATATATACTTCACCTTCTTTGGGTATCTCGGCCAGATGCTCGTTGAGAAAATCGAGCGGTGTATTGACAGCACCTTCCACATGCTCGGCCTGGTATTCGCCGGGCTTGCGAACATCTGCAACGATCAGCTTGCCCTGGTGGAAACGTTTTGCAAATTCATCTGCCGTAATCGTATCAATTGTCTCCACATCTTTACCCGCCTGCAGCCACGCCTTGAATCCACCCTTCAGGTAACCAAGTGTATTGTCGTAACCAACACGGGCGAGGCGTGTAACGATCTCTTCCTCGCGCCCTTCATCCGCCACCAGCAAGATGGGGTGTGTTACCCCGGGAATCAATGCGCCCACCCAGGGAGCAAAGCTTCCATCTATACCTATATTGATAGCGTTGGGTATAAATCCTTTTGCAAAAATCTGCGCTGCGCGCGTATCGAGTACCAGTGCTCCGGTTTCGTTGGCAGCTGTATCAAATTCCTCCGGACTGAGTGCCTGTGTGCCTTTGCTCAGCACGGCATCTATACTCTCATATCCTTCTTTATTCATTTTTACATTCTCAGGAAAATAAGCAGGTGGTGGCAACAAGCCATCCGTAACCTCGGTTATAAATTCTTCGCGTGTCATGTCGGCACGCAATGCATAGTTCCGTATGCGTTGATTTCCCAATGTATCAACTGTTTCCTTCATCATGCTTTTACCACAGGCAGAGCCTGCACCATGAGCCGGGTATACAATAATATCGTCTGCCAGTGGCATAATCTTGCTGCGAAGTGAATCATAAAGCAAGCCGGCCAATTCTTCCTGAGTAAGATGCGCTGCTTTCTGTGCCAGATCGGGCCGGCCAACATCACCGAGGAACAAGGTATCACCACTAAAGATTGCATAATCTTTTCCGGTTTCATCTTTCAACAAGTATGTGGTAGACTCCAACGTGTGCCCCGGGGTATGCAATACTTTGATGGTGAGCTTTCCTACTGTTAATTCCTCACCATCTGTTGCTATATGAGCTTCAAATTTCGGCTTGGCCTGCGGGCCATACACAATCGTTGCTCCTGTTTTTGCCGCCAGGTCAAGATGCCCCGATACAAAGTCGGCATGAAAGTGTGTTTCAAGCACATACTTGATGCGGGCATTATCTTTCCGGGCCTTCTCCAGGTAAGGAGTAACTTCACGCAGGGGATCAATGATCACCGCTTCTCCTGCTGATACAATATAATAGGCGCCCTGTGCCAGGCATCCGGTATAAATTTGTTCAACTTTCATCATCTCACAATATTCACTTTATAGTGCCAAAGATAGGCATAAGTTGATAATCACGTCATCCGTTATTCGTGAATAGTTCTTCGTACACCCGCTTTCATACAGGCCGTAACCATTATGAGAATGGAAAAATTTCCTTTGTTGCTATAAGATTTTTCAGTATAAATCTGCGGTGTTCTCCACCCGTAATTAGCAGCATGCCCCCAAATAGTGTATCGGTAGCCCCACGGTTCAATGGTCACTACATAAATGCGTTTCAACCCGGCCAGCCGCAGCTCCTGATTCGCATGCTATCGCGAAGAAGTATCTGTTAAAGAATAATCAACCGAAAAAATGAAACGCTTCGACCATCAGCTAGACAAACAACAAAACAATAAAGCCTGTAGCGATACAGGCTTTGTTGTATGCACATTATAGGACCAGGTTGCTGATTTTGTTCTTTAGCGCAGGACAACGGCCAGTCAGAATCAACCTAATGGTTCTGCTTTATACCCGGCCTTCTCCAATGCATCTTTCACTGCTTTTTCTGATGCTTCTCCGTGTACAGTAAGTACTCTTTGTGGGTTTTTCAAATCCACCTGCCAGTTACCTTCGCCGGCACTCTCATTCAAATAAGGCGTTACTTTAGCTACACATGCATCGCACTTGAT
>NZ_DAIQRQ010000080.1:0-4693 GCF_036786105.1 Ohtaekwangia sp. | reverse complement strand
CTTAAACTATAAACCTTTAAACATCAGCTATATCTTCACAAGCTTCAGCCGTAAACTATTCATCACTACCGAAACCGAGCTCAATGCCATAGCCGCTCCGGCAATCATCGGGTTGAGTAAAAAACCATTCACAGCATACAGCACACCGGCCGCAACCGGTATACCAATCACATTATATATAAATGCCCAGAACAAATTCTGCCGGATGGTTGCCACAGTGCGGGATGATAGTTTTAATGCTTTAGGAATCGCCTGCAGATCGGAAGTGATCAGCGTCATCTTTGCGGTATCCATGGCTATATCAGAGCCCTTGCCCATCGCAATACTTACATCGGCCTGCGCCAGCGCATGCGAATCATTTATACCATCGCCTACCATGGCTACAACTTTACCTTGCTCCTGCAACTGAACAATAAATGCCGCCTTATCCGCCGGAAGCATAGCAGCGCGATATTGTTTTATACCCACCTGTTCCGCTATTGCTTTCGCAGCCTGCTCGTGATCGCCGGTTAGCATATATACTTCTATACCCTGCTGCTGCAACGTGGCAATGGCTGCACGCGATGTTGCTTTTACGGCATCTGCTATGGCCAGTATGGCCAGCACACGTTCATTGTCGGCAAAGTATATTACGGTGCGGGCCTGGGCCTGCCATTGGGCTGCCTGTTGTTTAACAGCTGCATCCGGAACAATTTTATTTTCTTCCAGCAGCTTGTCGCTGCCTGCAAAATATACCCGGCCATCAAATATACCCTTCACACCACGTGCCGTAATACTTTCAAAAGCATTGCCGGCCGCGGCAGTTATTCCTTCCTCTCTCAATGTACGTACAACAGCATCGGCCAGCGGATGTTCCGATTGCACTTCGAGCGAATAGAGTATACGTTTCTGTCCGGCAGCAGCAGTTGCATCCAGCCACACAATATCGGCCACAACAGGATGACCTTCGGTGATGGTGCCAGTCTTATCGAGTATAATGGCATTGACCCGGTGCGCTATCTCTAAACTCTCTGCATCCTTGATGAGTATATTATTTTCAGCACCTTTACCCATGCCCACCATAATGGCCGTGGGTGTTGCCAGACCGAGCGCACACGGACAAGCGATTACCAGCACCGTGATTGAAGTAAGTAACGCATGCGTAAAAGCATGCTCACCTCCAAAGATCATCCACGCGATGAACGTAACAATCGCTATACCGAGCACCACCGGCACAAATATACCGGCTATACGATCCACCAGTTTTTGAACTGGTGCTTTACTGCCCTGCGCTTCCTGCACCATGCGAATGATCGTAGCAAGCACCGTGTCTGCTCCTACTTTCTCTGCCCGGAACTGAAAGCTTCCCTTTTGATTGATCGTTCCGGCAAACACCTTCTCTCCCGCTTTCTTCTCGGCCGGAACCGGTTCTCCGGTAATCATGCTTTCATCCACAAACGATGACCCGGTGGCTACCACACCATCAACAGCGATCTTCTCTCCCGGCCGCACAACGATAAGGGTACCGGTCGTTACAGCGCTGATGAGCATCTCCTGCTCCTGGCCGTTCACGATCGCGCGCACCGTTCTGGGCTGCAATCCCATTAGTTTACGAATGGCAGAGGAAGTACCGGAGCGGGCACGCTCCTCCAGTAATTTTCCCAGCGAAATAAAGGCAATCACCACCGCAGCCGCTTCATAGTATACATGTGGATGAAGCCCGCGCTTGTGCCAGAACTCCGGAAAAAATGTATTGAATAAACTGAACAGGAATGCTATACCGGTTGACAGCGCTACCAGTGTATCCATATTGGCTTTACCGATGCGCGCCTGTTTCCACGCGTTAACGAAGAAGCTTCTGCCAAAGTAAAATACCACCGGTGCCGATACAATCATCGATATATAGTTGCCATACGGCAGATCCATCAAAAACATAGCGATGATCACCACCGGCACGGCCAGCACAGACGACCAGATGGTTCTGATCTTTACCTGCTGATAATGCTTTTGCTGCGCTTCTTCTTTTACCGCCAGCGGGTCTTCTGCATCGACAACGAGATCATATCCTACTGCACGCACGGCTTGCTGAAGATCAGCAGGCTTAACCTGTTCGGTGTCATATTCTACCCATGCGGATTGATTGGCAAAATTAACAGCAGCGTCTTTTACACCGGGCGTTGCCTTGAGGCTTGATTCAACGCTTACGGCACAGGCTGCACAACTCATTTCCAGCACCGGAAAGCTCTGCCGCTGTATGTGCCTGGTTGATTTCTGAATAACTACATCCATATTACATGAATTTTTGATCCTTGCCGGATCATGTTCCTTTACACTACAAGTATACAGGCAAAGGAAGGATGAAGTTTTACAGAATTATCGGTGCCATTTACAGGATTGCAGTCTCTAGGTTTTAAGAGGAAGCGAGTCGATGGGTGTACGCACGTCTTCCGCTTTGCGTGACTTTTTTAATTCCGATGGCGAAAGGCCGGTAATCTTTTTAAACTGTGCCGAAAGATGAGCAACGCTGCTATAGCCAAGCTTGTGAGCAATCTCGCTCAGGTTCAGTTCATCATAAAAAAGCAGTTCTTTGGCACGCTCAATTTTCTGACGAATGATATATTGTTCGATAGTAGTTCCTTCCACAGAAGAGAAGAGGCTGCTCAGTGAATTATAATCGTGATGCAGCGCTTCTGCCAGTATATCCGACCAGTTGAATTTCCGGTCGATCGTATCCACGTGGTGAATGCGTTCGATAATAATGTTCTTGATACTTTCAATAAGCCGGCCCTTCCTGTCATCGATACGTGCAAATCCCACGGCTGTAAGCGCACCATCTACAGCATCCTGTTGCTCTTTTGTAAGCGACTCTTCCCGCAGCTCCACCTCACCGAGCGTTACTTTGGCAGGATGCAAGCCCAGCTTGGTAAGCTCCTGTGTCACTACCAGCTTGCAACGGTCGCATACCATGTTCTTTATGTGCAGTGTCACCATATATTTACACTTTACAGCCACAATATTAACCAACTTCTGCTGGAATAAATTCCTTTTTTGAAAATGTATACCCATTGCAAATGATCACACATTTAAAGCGTTATGTCAACCGGTTGTTCCGGCATGATAAGCAGGCAGACGGCTCTTCTGTATTCACGGATGTTATGTGAAAGCCGACATCATCAATAACCCACTCAATTATAGTTTAAGCGTCAACATCAGCGGCATTAATCAGGATGGCTGGCCGGATATATATACTAGTGATTACAACAACGGCTACGCTCGATCCGATCATCAGCTACTATATATACCAAGGAAAAAGCTATGCTATGGCAAGCCCCTGATGAATTGCTGGATCAGGTACCGGTGCTAAAAAAATATGTAAGTATATTGATTATGCCGATGCAACGCTGCCAATATATTCAATGCCGGTCTGCTCGGCCAAGCCATACTGTGGTGTCCTTCTCAATCACCAAAACCCAGGGTAGAGCGAGTTGCCTGGGACTAGCTGTGACACGGCCCGTAATGATCCGCCGCTGTAGAAAGGTATTTGTTGATGTCCAAGAAAAACATAATTTCGTTTGCGCGCACGAAACATCGTGCTCGTAATAATTTAAAACAATATGACCATAAACGGAGGTATTCTCACCTGCTGAAAACCGCGAAAAAGGACACAGAAAACCGTTTTTTGTATCCGAAATATCCCTTAACATTGATGCCCATGGAGAAGAAAATCAGAATCAAAGACATTGCGCAGATGGCCCAGGTGTCGGTTGGCACGGTCGATCGTGTCATCCACAACCGCGGCGAAGTAGCAGAAGAGTCATATAAAAAAGTTATGGCGATCCTGGAAAAGACGGGCTATAAGCCCAACCTCATTGCCAAAACACTGGGATCTAACAAAACCTATCGCATCGCTGCCCTGATGCCCAACCCGGAGCAGGATGAATACTGGAGTCAGTCTTCAGAGGGAATCCGGCAAGCGAAAGAAGAGTGGACACAATATGGTGTGCAGTTGCAGACTTTCTTCTTTGATGAATACGATAAAAACTCTTTTGTGTCGCTAGCGGAGACAGTATATGAATCAAAACCTGACGGTGTACTCACGGCTCCTATATTTCACCAGGAGGCACTTCAGTTCTTTCAGCGCTGCAAGGATGCAAATATACCCTTCGTGGTGGTTAATAATAATATAGAGCAGGCAGGCTCACTGAGCTTTGTGGGTCAGGATCTATACCAGAGCGGCCGCGTGGGCGCTGAACTGCTGCACCTGAACGAAAAAGAAAACGGCACATACGCTATTCTCCACGTATATGACGATATCCATAACTCCGCTCACCTGAGTGAAAAGGAAAAAGGCTTCAAGGATTATTTTGAAGAACAAACCAACGGCTATACCTACAAAGTACTCAGTGTAGACCTCAACTATACACATGAGCCTACACTCGAAAAAGAGCTGGGCGATCTTTTCGCCGAACCTGCCTTAAAAGGTATACTTGTAACCACTTCCAAAGGAGCCTATACAGTTTCAAAGATGCTGGAGAAGCGAGGCAAGAATGGAATACGCCTCGTAGCGTACGATCTGCTACAGGAAAATTTACACTACTTGAAGAATGGTATAATCGATTTCCTCATCAACCAAAATTCCAAACGACAGGCTTTTATTGGCATAAGCCAATTATCCAATCATTTATTGTTCAAGAAAAAAACTTCTGAATCGTAT
>NZ_DAIQRQ010000079.1:0-19325 GCF_036786105.1 Ohtaekwangia sp. | reverse complement strand
ATTCAGCACGGCACCATTATGTATCCTACCATCGGCCCGGTAATGGCGCGCGACTATCCGGAGATCGAGATGTATACACGGATCATGCCCAGTGGTGAGTTGAATGTGAAAGTAAATAACGTGAATCATCGCGGAGACTATTGCCATTTTGCGGACGAACACTTTTTGTCCGTCTTTACCTTTCCCATGCTGGCAGGCGATAAGACTACTGCATTAAAAGCACCCTATACCATCGTGTTGCCGGAGAGCACTGCAAAAAAATATTTTGGTGTGGGCGATGGCGATTACTCCAGCGTATTGGGTAAAGTTTTATACTGGGGCCTCGACCCGCAACCATATACTGTAACCGGTGTATGCATGGATCCGCCTGCGAACTCGCATATTCAGTTTGGTGGCCTGGTATCGTATGCAACGCTGATACGACCGGATGATCATGATGCCGATGACAGCTGGCGATGGTCTGACATGCGTCATTATCTGGTGCTGAAGCCAGGTGCTGACTATAAAAAACTGGAAGCAAAGTTTGATGCCTTTAGTGATAAATATTTTCAGGGCGATAAAGTGTCGGGAAGCGTAGAGAAATTCTTTCTCCAACCACTCAAAGACGCACATTTATACTCCGACTACGAATATGATATAGCGAAAACAGCCAATGGCAAAGCTGTATGGGCAATGCTCATTGTAGCACTCTTCATTCTGCTCATTGCGTGGATCAAC
The DNA here is from genome assembly GCF_036786105.1 of Ohtaekwangia sp. Taxonomy (NCBI): domain Bacteria; kingdom Pseudomonadati; phylum Bacteroidota; class Cytophagia; order Cytophagales; family Fulvivirgaceae; genus Ohtaekwangia; species Ohtaekwangia sp. The sequence goes on along the minus strand of NZ_DAIQRQ010000079.1, from coordinate 18,608 downwards.
TATATAAACCTCACCACATCGCGGGCGATAGACCGTGCGAAGGAAGTGGGCTTGCGCAAAGTAATGGGAGCACTGAAGTCGCAGCTGGTGAAGCAGTTTATAGTTGAGTCGACTCTCATCACAGCGCTGGCTTGCATGGTGTCGGTTATACTGGTGCTGAGTCTGCAGTCGTACTTCAATACGATTGTGGAAAATAATTTATCACTCTGGAAAGAGCTGATGTCATTGAGCCCTGCGACAATCGGTATAATTGTGGTGGCTGGTATCGTATGTATACTGCTTTCGGGTTTTTACCCGGCTTTCATTTTGTCATCGTATCAGCCGGTGGTGGTGTTAAAAGGTAAATTTCAACGTTCATCGCGCGGGCATTTTCTTCGCAAGGCATTGGTGGTGTTTCAGTTCACGGCATCTGCAGCGCTGATCACCGGAACGATCATTGTGTCGCGGCAGTTAAGCTATATGAACGATGCTGATCTGGGTATAAATATTCATAATACCATGATCGTAGATAGTCCGGAGCTGACTTCGTGGGATTCCACTACGATCGATCGCATCGAAAATTATAAACATGCGCTCATGCAGATCGATGGCGTTATAAACGCGACTACATCCAATAATATACCGGGCAACCGGTTAGGTCGCGCCTTTGGTATCCGGCTCACCGATCAGCCTTCTGAACAACACTATACTATGAGTGTGCTGGGTGTTGACTACAACTTTTTCGATACGTATGATGTTAAAATTGAAGCTGGTCGTAAATTTCTGCCTACCGATCACAAAGTGCGTTACGAGGATCTCACTACAGTGGTTGTTAACAAAAATGCTGTGAAGCTCCTCGGTATAGACAGCGTGCAGGATGCCATCGGCAAAGAAATCTTCTGGGGCGGTGATGACGGCACAAGACGCTGGACGATTGTGGGCGTGATTGGAGACTTTCACCAGGAATCTCTAAAGAAACCCCTGGAGGCGATGATCTTTCGGCCGGTATATAGTACGTATAGTCCCACATCCATACGCCTGAAGACGGAAGATCAACAAAAAGTTATAGCTGAGATTGAGCGAACCTATAAAGCATACTTTCCCGGAAACTCATTCCAGTATTCTTTCCTGGAAGATAGCTACAAGCGACAGTATAATGATGACAATCGCTTCGGCAACGTGATCAGTATTTTTACCGTGCTGGCTATTATTATATCCTGCCTGGGGCTGATCGGGCTGTCGTCATATACAGCCGTGCAGCGCACCAAAGAGATCGGTGTGCGTAAAGTATTGGGAGCCTCGATCTATAGCATCGTATCGCTGCTCTCAATGGACTTTATGCGGCTCGTATTTATAGCGGCTGCGCTTTCATTACCTATTGCCTATATCAGCATGCGCCAATGGCTGGAGGAATATACCTATCGTATATCCTTAAGCTGGATATTGTTTGTGCTGCCGGTCTTGGTGGTACTTGCCATTGCATTGATCACCATCAGCTTCCAGGTATTGCGCGCAGCCATGACGAACCCTGCCGATACGTTGAAGTATGAATAGAGATGGCTTCGAGCCTTGAGCTTCGAACTGCCAGAGCGTGAGTAAGAGTGGTGTGTTCCTTGATTCGAAGTATGCGCACCACTTTTTCCAGTAACTTGAGGCCAGCTGCTGGAGGGCAGAAGCCAGCCACCTTTAGTCGAGGCTCTAATTGATAATTTCGCCCTTGTTATCGGCCAACTTTTCGCGCCACTTCTTGACTTCTTCCGGTGTTGTTTTTTTCCAATCCGTTACTTCGCCAACGATTTTTAAAGGGGAAGTTGTGCGATAGGATCGTGTGGGGTTGCCCGGAAATCTTTTATTTGTAACGTTCGGATCGTTTTCAAATTCGCCTGTTGGTTCAACAATATACACACGTTCATGACCATCACCGTTTGCCAATGCAGCTGCGAGCCCTGCTCCGCTAACCAGAGCGGTAAAATAAATGTGGTTCATAACAAGTTCGGCCTTATAATTAGATACATTTCCGGCTACCAGAAGATCGCCGATCTGCAGGTCGGCTTTTGTTCCGTGATAAAAAGGCCCTTCGTCTGAAGGCGTTTCTATCGATGCGGTTGCCAGGTCGGCATTCTTTTTAGCATTCAGAAGGTCACCGGATTGTTTATAGTTTTCAGCAAGATTCGAATATAACAGTGGGAAGGCAGCCTTCACGGTATGGTCATTTAAGCGGAGCGCAAGCTGTAAAGTGGTTTCTATCCATTTTATTTTGTCAGAAGTATTTTTTTGAATCCGGGCGACATAATAAGAAGCCGTAAATTTTTCGAAGTCGTTTGTTGCTTCATCCCAGGCTTGAAGAAACAGCCTGCCTGCCTCTTCAGGCTTGCCATTCTCTTCCATCATCATGCCTTGAATGCACAGCTTTACGATATTGTTGTTGGGGTTAAATTCCATATCTGATTTCAGTTTTGGTGATACAGTCATAAACTAATTTACTATTCTATTGATAACGGTGTTCTGCAATACGCCCAAAAAAACTATACCTAAACGCTGTTTCAGCGGATGCTTCGTTGCAGATTCGCTATTGCATTATTCCGGATTTAACCGCTGGCATAGCCGGGATATCGGGCCTGTCCGGGATGAATATTTCCATCTATAACCCGGAAATATGAAGCAGCCCGTGTAATACTTTTTTGTCTACCCATGGCTGTTTTATAGTTTTTTACTGTTTAAATCCAGTCTCCGGCTACCTGTAAAGTACCTAAACCAGTTTTTTACCAATACTTAACACGAAGATATTTTAATGAAGTAATATATATAATGGTATATATATATAAATATGATACCGCATTTAGTTGTAGTGATCTTGGCTGAATAATTTTATACCCGTTTTTTATACTTTTCAAAACCCTACAGAATTAAATATCCGATACATTTGAGAATAACCTAAACTGAAAACAAATTTATGCGGAGTTGCTTTTTACTTGTATTTCTACTGAGCGTTGTATCTTTAATGGGCCAAAACAAAGCGCCCGCTAAAAGATTCAGTCTGCCCAAGACAGTATCTTCATCTGATTACCTGACTGGTTTTGTCCGCGTCAAGATTAAGGATTCGTATAAAAGTAAATTTCAACCAAGTGCAAACGGAAGAACAGCCACGGTTAATTTACCGGGAGTTGCGTCCATGAAGCCTTTACTTCCGGCCGCATCAGCTTCGGTTGCGGCCACGGCACGCGGGCCGCTGAGATCTCAGTCGAATGTCGATGTGTCCTTGTATTACCAGATTCAATTTGATCGCAGCCAGCCTATTGAAGATTTTATAAACAAGCTGTATGCAACGGGGTATTTTGAGATTATTGAGCCACAGTATAAAGAACATTTGGTATACATTCCGAATGATCCGTTTATTTCTTCTCAATACTATCTAAGCAAGATCAAGTCGTTTGATGCCTGGGAAATAACAAAAGGCAGCAGCGATATCGTTATTGGCGTTGTTGATACTGGTGGTGATCTTGACCATCCTGATTTGGTTGATAAAGTTTACCACAATCAGGCTGACCCGGTTGACGGAACCGATAATGATAACGATGGCTATATTGATAATTACCTGGGATGGGATTTTGTAGGAAATGATACGCTGAATCTTTCCAAATCAGACTATATCGGCGATAACAATCCGTCTATAAGCCCTTTGGTAAGTTCAGAAAAGCTTTTGCATGGAGCCTGGGTTGCAGGTTGTGCCGCTGCCACTGCCAACAACGGCATAGGTGTGGCTGGCGTGGGTTTTAATACAAAGCTTTTATTTGTGAAGCTCACTGCTGATAACGATCCCAATGCAGGCTTGTACCGATCATCCGATGGCATTTATTATGCGGCAACACACGGTGCAAAAATTATTAATTGTTCGTTTGGTGGTATATACCCCAGTCGGATAGATCAGGATATCATCGACTATGTAACGCTGGATTTGAATTGCGTGGTGATTGCCGCAGCCGGGAATGAGGATACTTCTTCTCCTTCTTATCCGGCAGCTTATAATCATGTTCTTTCGGTTGCTGCCACAAACTCGTCCGATAAGCGCGCAAGCTTTACAAACTACGGAACTACAGTTGATCTTTCGGCACCCGGAGTCGATATTTATACCACAGCCTATAATAACAGCTACGGTGCTGTTGATGGCACGTCATTCTCATCACCCATTACTTGTGGAGCGGCTTCGCTGGTTTGGGCGGCACATCCTGAATTTAGTGCCCTGCAGGTTGCAGAACAACTTCGCGTAACAGCAGACCCTTCCTTTTATACTTCCAATGCGGCTTATAAAAATAAATTAGGAAAGGGCAGGCTGGATGTATACCGGGCTCTTACCATGGAGTCGCCTTCTGTACGAGCCAGTAACCCCAGACTGGTTACAGCAGATGGCAAAGTTCCGGGTCCGGGCGAGAATGGTCTTTTATATTTTGATTTCACCAACTATCTCAAGTCGACCTCCAGCGGACTTTCAATTTCTGTTACATCAGTATCCAATAAAATTAAATTCACTAAAAATACAATCAACCCGGGCGTTATTGCAGGAGGTTCAACTGTATCTAATAAAACGGAGCCATTTGAAATTTCCCTTAGTGTCAATACGGGTGCCAATACGCAGGTAGAGTTTTTAATTACCTATACCGATGGAGCCTACAGTGATTATCAGTTTGTGAGCTTTACTCTAAATAAAACCTATCTGAATATTGATAAAAATAAAATATCAACAACCATTAGCGCTGCCGGCCGGTTGGGTTTCGAAGACACAAAAAATCAGGCTAACGGAAACGGCTTTGTTTTCAATGATGCTTCTATTCTTTATGAGATGGGTATCATAACAGGTACATCGCCAACTACTGTCCTGAATAATGTGCGGGGCATTAATGATGGTTTTGATGCGGATTTTGTTTCGCTCGATCGAATAAGTGAGATCAATCCCGGTGAGAGGTCGGCATCAGAAATATTTGGTTCTTATTCAAACTCCCAAACGGCAGCAGACCAGGTTGCTGTTATCAGTTACAGGAGCCTTGTCTGGAAAGAAGCACCTTACGATAAGTTTGTAATTCTCGAATACAAAATAAAAAACCCTCAGGCTACAGCGCTTACGAACTATTACTTTGGAATGTTTGCGGACTGGGATATTAGTGGCAATGGGCAAAAAGATGCAGCAGCGTGGAACGCTAAAAACAAGATAGGCTATGTTTATCCGAAAGTATCCGGCGAGGTTCCGCATGCCGGTATTCAGGTGCTCTCCGGAAATCCACAATATTATGCAATAGACAATGATAACAAGATTGCGGGTAATCCATTCGGGCTATATGATGGCTTTACAGATGATGAGAAGTTTACGGCAATCTCGAGTGGTTTAAAGGAGAAAATCACCGCGGGAGGTGCGCCTAACGGTAATGATGTTAGTCACGTTGTATCTGCCGGGCCCTATACCATTAAGCCCGGAGAAGAAATAACGATAGCCTTTGCCTTGCATGCTGCTAATAACCTGGATGAACTGCTGACATCAGCCCGCTATGCCGATTCTGTTTATAATTATACACTGAAGGCAACACTTCCGGTGGTATTGGATAGCAAGATTTGTTATAAAAGCGATGCTGTTGTAAACGTAAGTGGTGCCTCCAAAGTCAAGTGGTATAAAGACTTCACTGGCGGTGAAGCTTTTTTTACCGGCAATAAATATACATTGCCAGCGGTGCTGGCCGATACTACGTTCTATGTATCCAATGCTGACCATAGTTATGAAAGCCTGAGAGTACCTGCGAAGATTATAGTTAAGGCAAATCCAAAGATTATAACATCTGGATCTTCTAAATTTTGTGAAGGGCAAAACATTCAGCTGTCAGTAGCAGAGGCCGATGGATATACATGGAGCACCGGAGAGACAACACAATCAATTAAGGTGTCGGAGAAAGGTGACTATTCGATTACGGTTATTGATACGGCGCTCGGTTGTAAGTCGACCTCAGAAACTTTTTCTACCGTGGTGAACAGCAATCCCACGACATCCTTTACTTTATCTGGTGATGTAGAAGCCGGTGATACCATTACTTTCTCCAACACATCATCAGGAGCAGTTTCATGGCTGTGGAATTTTGGAGATGGTACCAGCAGTACAGACGAAAACCCCAAGCATATATTTAAGAAAGCAGGTTCTTTTAGCGTGTCACTTACAGCAACGTCAGATGCAGGATGCCAGTCAAGTGAAACAAAACAACTTGCCGTTACAGGCACCGAGCATGGACTGACCAACAGCGATCTTCATGTTTACCCTAATCCGGGAAGTGAAAAAGTCCGGGTTGAAATGGATATTGCCGAAACAGGTATTCCTCAAGTAAGTTTCGTGAATGCTCAAGGTAAATTATTGTATGACAAACAATATAGTCTGGCCACTCATTCGATCACGGAAGAGATAAACATTAACTCCTTGCCCCAGGGGCTATACTTAATAAAGGTAACGGTGGGCAGGAAAACATATTTTCAAAAATTTATAAAGGAGTAGATTTATCAATTATCCGTTAGTTGTTACACGTTATCTGTGTAATTCTGTGAAATCTGTGGGAACAAAATACATTTACTTCCCACAGATTTCACAGAATAGCACAGAAAAATAAGTTATTCATTTATCCGTTAATTGTTTAACACCTGTAAACAAGAGAGGCTGCTCGTTCGAACAGCCTCTCTCTTGTTTAGGAAATTCTCAGGCTTACTTAATCAAGTCTTTCAGACGATTTGGTAACACTGTCACCACGCGAAGTTTACCTTCTGATGAGCCGTTGCTCAATATTGTATTGGCGGCTTTTGAAGCTACACGGCTGCTGGATTCAGGAACAGTTATATCAGATATATTGGTGAAGCTTCCGCCTACGTTCTGAAATGTTTGCTCGATGAGCGTTGGAGGTGTTCCGCTTACCCATTTGTTTTTGTTGGCAGCGGTATATTGTCCGTTATATACATCGCGGTTTGCTTCAGGTTCAAGTGCACCGTTGGTAAACTCAATGAACGTTGCTGTAAAAGCAAGCGGATCGAATGATCCATCGTAATACGTATACGTTAAACCGTAGGTGGAATTGGTATAGTCAAGACCGAAGTATGTTCCTATAAATGTCTTGGGAATGAAGACAAACTCATAGTTATAGTTATATCCTCTGAAAACCGAGCCGGTTAATATGCCGTCATAACTGGCAGATGTAGCACCCATACGTGCGAGCAAGTCCATATCGGCTACACCGTCAGTACTTGCGTCCGGCCATTTGAGCAGTACAACAATACCATCTTCCTGCTGCAATTTAATTTCGGTTGACTGGTTGGTGGTGAGCTGCACGTTAGCACTTGGATCGACAGATGAGATGGTAAGATCAATCGTTTCATCATCTTCCAGCAAATCATCGGAATACAAATCCAATTTGATAGTTCCGGTCTTTGACCCTTTCGGGATAACTACTTTTCCAAAATCTCCGTCTACGGCAAAGTCTTTTGGATCGGTGTTGGTTGCTTCCGTTTCATCGGTAGTGGTTCCGGCAACGGTATACTTAACAGTTAAATCTTGTGGGGCTTCTTTGTCAAGGGTTACGTCAACGGAGAGAGTTCCATCACTTTCATGGGCAGAGTAAGTAGTCTTTGAAAATGAAAGTTGATACGTAGTAGGTTCATCCTTGCCGCAAGACGACAACATCACACCCGCTGCACCGAGGGTCAGGATGGATAAAGTAAGCATGCTGAATTTTCGCATATATAGAAGGTTAGTGGTCAATTTAAATGTACTAAAATCTTTTCATTCTTTTCCCGGAAATTCCATAACCGGAATCTTTACTCCAGCTTGATCCATTTCTGGCTCACCATACGGCCGCCCAGTTTCAGCTGCACCAGGTACACGCCCGAACGCAACGCTGCTGTCTCCAGCGGAATTTCAATCGTGCGTTCATGCTTCTCTACCTGTAACGGTGAAGCCACCTGCAAACCAACGGATGACTGCAGATTTACTTCCACGTTGCCAGTATAGTTATTTTCAATGCGTATGTTCAATGACGAACGGCCAGGGTTCGGATATACCGTTATACCTTTGGTCACATCCTGTGTTTCAGTACCCAGTATATCCTGTCTTATGTAGATAGTGGTATAGGTTGAGTCGTAGCACAGATCAAGACCGGACCCGATGGTGAGATAGGTGGTAGTCTTGGTTGGCGTTACAATAAGTTGTGGCCCGGGTATATTTTTAACGGTACCATCATCTGCACTCCACACAAAGATACTGGCGCCATGTCCGTTCAGCGTAACTTCTTCTCCCGGATATACCATCTGGCTGGAGGCTGATACCTGCACCGATGGATTCATGCCCACGAGCGGCTCAATATCCATCGCGATGTTGGCACCAAGCGATGTGCTGAAGAGACTCCACGTTCCACTCTGTGCCTGTATCCATGAAGTAGAGTTCAACGCTTCTCCGTTAGCCGACGAGGTAACAACCACTGTATCTCCGGATGTATATTCAAATTCAACACCTACCTGGTAAGGCCTGCTCTTTACAGGTGTTTCGCGATCAAATACAATGGTAGTAGGACGGTTGTGCGCTATATCTTCCTGGATCTGTTTCAAGAGTATAGTTTTTCTTTCCAGTACGGCTGCCGGTGCATTTTGCGGGCCGCGGGCATTCCATACCGTAACCGTGGCTGTAGCATCTTCATCAGCAGCATATATTTTGGCAAAGCGGATCTTTACACCACTGATGTAGTAATAGCCCAGCGAGTTAACAAAGAACTCGGATACACCGGTGCTCTTCGTACTGTTATGGCCGGTAAGATACCCGGTATAATTTCCAAGCGTTGACATCTTGATAGCCGATCGTGTATAGCTGGCGTCAAAGTTGGTGGCCGATCCACACAAACCTTCTTCTGATACAGTGATATAGTTATCGATTACCAACGGATCAGAATCACCCAGCGAGTTGGTGGCCACCAGTGTTACTTTATAGGTGCCAGGCAGCGTATAGGTAACCCGTGGGTTTCTTTCAGTAGATGTATTGGGATCACCGCCTTCAAAGGTCCAGCTCCATTGGGTAGGGAAGTTGGTGGAGAGATCGGTAAAGTTTACATCCCCACCCAGCAATACAAATTGTTTGTCGGAAGTAAAGTTGGCCGTAGGTTTCTCCGCCACGATCGGACTACAGAGGTTTGCCTCAATCAATGTTTTTCTGCGCGGGCTTACATCCATTACTGCGCGCATGCGTGTCTTTTGTCCCTGTGTAAAAATGTTCATGCAGGCATCATTGGTATAGTCCATATAGTTCTGCACCATCTCGAGGGTTACATTGTCGCATCCTACTTTCGAAGGGCAACCGCTGTTGGAAGTATGCGCTGTAGGTGTATCAGATACGAAATCATCGCCGCATACAGCATCACCCCAGATGTGACGCAATCCAAGCCAGTGCCCTGTTTCGTGGGTGAGCGTACGGCCTTTGTTATAAGGTGCCTGCATTACCGGAAATGTACCTTTATCAGCAGAGCCAAAGGATTGATAGCGGATCACAACTCCATCGGTTGTCGCGGGCCCGCTCGAAGGTATACCGGCTAATCCGGATTGATCGGGGAACTGCGCATAGCCTAAAAGGCTGGCATCGCTCGCTGCAAATTTTACAGTCCAGATATTGAAGAATAAATTAGGATTCCAATAGGTGCTGGGTTTCAATTGGTTTTCGATCTGATCACGCGACCAGTCTGCCTGACCTCCGTTTACACGATCTATACCTGGCTCGGCCATGGCTACGCCATTTTCATCGACAGGGGCGAGGCAGAATTCAATTTCAATATCAGCACCTACAGGACTGGTGTTATAGCCGGGTGTTCCAATTTTTCTCCGGTAGTCTTCATTCAGCACCGCGATCTGCGATTGCACCTGTGCCTGGCTAATGTTAGTGCCGGAGCCTACATTTTCTCCATTATGGATTACGTGTACCACAACGGGTATAGTAATTACGGTAGCTTGTGTGCGTCCGCTTTGCTGCAGTATTTCCAGCTCATGTATTCTTTTCTGCACAGCATATTCAAAATCGTCAAGCGAGCCGCGCTGCGGAAAGCGTATGCGACTCAAACTGTCTTGTTCCATGGTAGCACAGGGTTCCGGCTTTTTGGCAGGGCGCTGCGCATAGGCTGCTACCGAAAGGAACAGCGCCAGTATATATATTGGTAACGTTCGTTTCATACGCTAGTTTTCACTCATTGAATCAAAATGGATGCGGTAACTTCCTGTGCCCGCTTCGTCAAAGAATATCTCCAATACCATCGAGCTGCTGTCTGCCTCGCGAACAATGTAGGGGAGGGCATTTGTGGAGAGCGGGGGAATGATCATCGTAAGAGTAGCCGTGGAGTTGTTAAAAGTCCATACGCTGCTGATGGTATCATCTTCCGATGGATCAAGGCATTTTTTAGAGCCGCTGTCAGTTTCAAACAGATGCTCGGAACTGGCATGGAATATATACTTGTCGTCTGTTGTACAGGGAACATTGAAGCGACCGGTCACCTTTCCGTTTGCTGTCTGTTCAAAATATTTTATCTGCCAGGTCTTGCTGTTCTTCCCCGTAAAAATCTGTGTATAGGTATAAGGTGTGGGCTTCACTTCTTCCGAACAGGAAAATGAAAGGCTTAATCCCGCAGCAACAATCAGTATCAAACTGCACGCTTTCATATTAATGAGGGGTTAATGTAATGGGTATAGTTTCATTATCAAGATCCACCAGGATCACTTCCAGGTTTATTACACGCGTAATCGGATTTACGGTGCCGGAACCTTTGATGGTGGCCACATCGGAAGCAAGATTTTGTTCTTCCTGCTCCGGAATCGTAATGGTGTTATCACCATTATCAGTAAACGTAAGGTCCATCACAATGCTTGATTGAAATACATTGGGGTTGATGTTCCAGTTCGATAATGTAAACGTTTCGCAGTCGCTACTGGTAATGGTTATAGTATTGTCGCTATAGCCTCCGCTCTTGCCGGTATAATAACCGCCCAGCACACAATCATCAAAAATGGTGAAGGTATAGCTTTTGCCAATGGCACTTTCGCCTTCGCCTACCGCGCGATCCGCGCTGGCGCTTTGCAGGGTAAAGACTACATCCTGCGAGCGAAGTATATCATTCGCGTTGTTGATCATCTGTATTTCAATATACCCGAAGTACTCTCCGGCCTTGATCGTAACTGTGCCACGTTCGCTGATAATCTTATAGTCTACATTCTCACGTGCATCACCACCAATGGTATAATTGATCAGGATATCTTCTTTCGTAGCCGGCCCGCCGTTGTGTACTTCTATTTTAATGACAGGGGTATAGCTTTCCTTGGCGAAGGATGCCGTTTCACTGAAACGAACAAAGTATGGCCCTTTAAAAAGGATTTGCTTCGTTTCGCATCCGATCGACATGAGTAACAAGAGCAGAACGCTGAATCGTATGGTTATACTATATTTCATAGATCAATAGCCCGGGTTTTGATCGCCCGCCAGGGCTTTGTTGGTTTGAATTTCGCGCAGTGGTATAGGCCACAACTCGTAGGCATCGCGCCAGTTCGAAGTAAAGGCTTCCATCACCTGGGTTACGCGTTTGGTGCGCACCAGGTCATACCAGCGATGGCCTTCGTATGCGAGCTCATATACACGTTCTTCTTCAATCAATCTCAGCATCTGCGATTGTGTTACGGATTCCGGTATCAACGGAACACTTTTGTTGTCATCTTCAAAATCGGCACGCGTGCGAAGTATATTGATATCCGTGCGGGCACTTGCGGTTCCGGAAACATTGCCGAGCTGCGCACGCGCTTCTGCGCGAATGAGATACATCTCGGCAAGGCGGAATACCACAACATCGTTGTTGTCGGCATCGGCGGTTCCGTACTTGGCAACACTCCAGCCGTTGTCAGTACCTTTCAGGTTGGCAGCATTGAAGCGGATGGTCTGAAAGCGATCGCCCGATTCTGAAGAAGCCAGTGCAATGACGGCCTCGTTGGAGGGTATAATTTCTCTGCGTCCTACAAACAGATTGTTCAGACCAATGTTGCCATCGGTGCCAGGATCATCCGTTAGTGTATAGCTTACTTCAAGAATGGATTCTCCGGTCTGGTCCTTGTTTACAATGTTTGCAAAATCTTTTTCCAGCTCATATTTACCCGACTCGATCACTTGTGTGGCATACTGTTCGGCCTGCGACCAGTTGCCAAGAAAGAGATGCAGACGTGCAAAGGCTGCGCGCACAGCATATTCTCCGGCATAGCTGCTGTTCGTGGGCGATTTCGGTAATTCGCTTAGCGCTGCAGTATAGTCGTCAAGTACCTGTTGAAGTATATCGTCAGTAGAGGTACGTGGTATCGTGAGGTTGGTTTGTATATTGGTAGTCAATACCAGTGGCACCCTTCCGAAAGTATAGAGCGCGGTGAAGTAGGCATAGCCACGCAGAAAGTGCGCAGCGCCCATCACTTTATTGCGCTGTGTGGTAGACACTCCGGAAACGTTCGGAAGTTTCTCCAGTATAAAATTGGCAATATAAATCGTATTATAGATCGCGCCCCACAAGGTTGATACCGATGCATTGGTGGACGTGATCTGTTTGTTGCCAAGCTCCCGGTATTGCGAGAAGGTGCCGTTGTGTAGCAGCATATCGGCAGTAAAGTCTCCTGCAATTACCGTAGCGGGTATAATGGTGCGGAAGGCTGCATACAAACCGATCTCTACCTGCGGCACATCGCCAGGTTCATTCAATACAAGATTATCCGTTTGTTTATCTACCGGCTGCGGACTGAGCAGATCGCAGGCGTTTACTACGATCAGCAGCATCGGGAAAACTATATATTTGGCTATAGATGTAAAAACTCTTTTCATCTCAGTGTTGCGTTTAATCCGATCGTGATCGTGCGTACCTGTGGCAATGTAAAGAAGTCGATGCCCTGTGCGGTGGTCGATCCATCCAGCGTGCTTACTTCCGGATCAGCGCCCGAGTATTTGGTATACGTCCACAGGTTGGTCGCGGAGAGGTATACCCGCAGGCGATCAAGCTTTAATTTTTCGGCTATACGCTGACTTACATTATATCCGAGACCAAGATTCTTCAAGCGCAGATACGATCCATTCTCAATCAGGCGACTGCTTTCATAATTGTTGAAGTTGGCATTGTCTCCGGTGCTTACGGCATAACGCGGCACATCGGTAATGTCTCCAGGCTTCTGCCAGCGGCGAAGTGCATCTACGGATTGATTGGTAGTAAGGTCTTGTCCTGAATTTACCAGTGTTTGCCTGGTAAGGTTTAACACTTTATTGCCGAGCGAGAACTGGAAGAATATATTCAGATCAAAATTGCCATAGGTGAAGCGGTTGGTAATACCACCGATCAGATTGGGTTGTGCGTTACCAATCACCATAGCATCATCCTGTGTGATCTTGTTGTCACCATTTACATCTTTATACATGGCATTGCCGGTGGCAGGATCTACACCGAGAAATTTCAAGCCCCAGAATGTACCGAGCGGCTCGCCAGCTTTAATAATGTTGGTAGTTCCGGCACCTTCGGCCTGGTAGCCGGCAGGGCGTGGTATACTATCTGCCAGGTACGTGATGCGGTTTACATTTTTCGACAGATTTATTTCGGTGCGCCATTTCAGTTTACCATCGAGGTTTACACTCACAATGCCCAGCTCTATACCTTTGTTTTGTACGTTGCCAATGTTACCCGTTACACTGCCGAAGCCGGTGGTGTAGGGATAAGGTTGTGCATAGAGAAGTTTACTCGTTTTGTTATTATATACATCGATAATGGCCTGTATTCTTCCTTCGAGGAAGGATATATCTGTACCGATGTCGATCTCGCGCGTGCTCTCCCATTGCAGTTTCGGATTTGCCAGGTTCTCGGGCGTTACACCTGCAGAGCCATTGTACGTGGCGGTAGTCCAGGTTCCCAGGTATTCAAAATCAGGTATACCTTGATTACCGGTGAATCCATAACTGGCGCGCAGTTTCAGGTCACTGATAATATCGGAGTGAAAGAATTTCTCTTGCGAAATGCGCCAACCGGCAGAGAGGGCGGGGAAGTAGGCGAACTTGTTGCCCGATCCAAACCGTGAAGAACCATCGGAGCGAAACGACAATGAGAATAAATAAGTATCGCGAATATCATACTTGGCTTCGCCAAGAAAAGAAAGTAATCCTCCCTTTACAATCACCGAACTTCCCTGGTCTACAATACCAGCAGAAGTGATATAGGTGAAGTCATCGCTCGGAAACAAACGACCTTGCACACTCGATGATGAGGTGAAGCGCGAGAGCACTTCCGATCCTACCAGCGCACTGAAGTGATGACCTTCCTTAATTTCGCGGGCATAGCTCAGTATAGCGTTGGAAGTAAAATTACTGGCCGTAGAAGTGCTATAGATGCCGTAGCCTTTGCCACCCACGCTGGAGAGATAACCCCCGATAGCCGTTTGTGACGATTCAAATTGATCTTCTTTTACATCGTTATAATCTATACCCGTCATCACTTTCAGCTGCAGGTACTCGTTGAATTTATAGGTGGCGGTAATGCTTCCCAGAATTTTTACCGTAGAGGTGTTGAAGCGCGGCAACAACGCCTGGGCTACAGGATTAAAGTTGGGAAAACCGGCATAAAGCGCTGAACCTGGGCCTACGAGTTTGCCGTTCTCATCATACGGTGTGTTATAGGGAAGGCTTTTCAGGGCACCGGAATATACACCATCTAAGAAGTTGTCGCCCTTTACACGTTTGTTGAGTGCTTTCGAGAGCGTAAGGTTTACGCCTACGCGGAGTTTGGGGGTAAACTTGCGGTCTACATTAAAGGTACCACTCAACCGATCGAACTTGTTGTTGAGCTGCACACCTTCTTCACTGCGATAGTTACCACTCATATAGAATGTAGTGTTATCATCACCACCCGTGGCCGACAGTTGGTATTGCTGCATAATGCCCGTACGGAAAATGGCATCGAGCCAGTTTGTGTTAACGGCATCTGTTACACCGGGTATAAGGCCGGCAGCATCTGGATTCTTACCGGCATTCGTGTAGGCTTCCCGTTGCAGCGTGAGCAACTGTGTGGAGTTGAGCAGGTCTACCTTTTTAACCGGATCAACGATGCCGCGCTGCACATCCACGTTGATGCGGGTTATATCTTTCTTTCCTTTCTTCGTAGTGATGAGCACTACACCGTTGGCACCGCGCGATCCATACATCGCTTTCGCGGATGCGTCTTTCAATATTTGTATAGATTCAACATCATTGGGATTGATGAGTGAGAGTGCGTTATCATCCTGACCACCGAACTCGCGTAGTGAAAGCGAGCCGGAAGAAACAGGGATACCATCGATCACAAACAACGGCCGGTTGGAAGCATTGATCGATGTACTGCCACGAATGCGTACCGATATACCACCACCGGGTGTTCCGGATGATTGTGTAACCTGTACACCGGGCGCTTGGCCCTGCAACGCCTGGTCTATACCCGTCAAGGCAATCTCCTTGAAGTTTGAGGCTTTTACAGTTGCGACTGATCCGGTAATTTCGCGTCTCTCGGTAGAAGAGTATCCGGTAACGACCACTTCGGTAAGCTCGGTTGATTCTTCAATCAGGCTTACATCAACCACCTGTCGTGCATCAAGCGGAACCTCCTGTGTTCGATAGCCTACAAATGAAAATACAAGCGTAGTACCGGAAGTAATTTCCATCGTATAATTACCGGCAGCATCGGTGATGGCACCCTGTGGGGTTCCCTTCACAATAACATTCACACCCGGCAACTCGCTTCCATCGGTAGCAGAAGTAACTTTACCCGAGATACGCTGTGTTTGCGCGAAGGCGGTGGATGCGATTAATAAAAAGAGTAGCAGTAGAGATTTATTCATAGGCAACTAGGGCTCAGTCTCCCTAAATTTAAGGAATAAACCAACATTCTCCATGACCCTTTTGCACGAAGAGTGTTAACTTTTGCAAGAATTTTACAGACTGTCGATTAAATTTTTTAGCGTGTGATTTCCGGATATTTATTTTCAAAATTTATCCGATCACGCGCATCATCTGTTTGCGTTGATTTTCGTCCGGAAGTTTTCCGAAGCCTGCACCCAGGTTGTCGGCCATGTGATGCGGTTTTGATGTGCCCGGTATCACGCACGTTACGGCAGAATGGGCAAGTATAAATTTCAGAAAGAATTGTCCCCAGCTCTGGCAATCAAATTCCGCAGCCCATTCCGGCAGTGCTCTGCCTTTTATGCGCTGAAATAATTCACCCTCTTCGAAAGGCTGGTTGATGATCACGGCTACATTCTTTTCCTGCGCCAATGGAAACAAACGCTCTTCCGCGGTTCTGCGAAGCATGGAATAGTTGATCTGCAGAAAATCAACCGCGTTGTTTTTGATACTATTTTCGATCGCGGTATAGGCACTCTCTGTATAATGTGTAATGCCCAGGTAGCGGATGCGACCTTCTTCCTTCCACGCACGTAAAGTAGCGAGATGTGTCTGCCAGTCGGTGAGATTATGGATTTGCATCAGGTCAATCTTTTTCCGTTGCAGCTTCGCAAAGGAACGATTCATTTGTGCAATGCCATTTTCTTTTCCCGTAGTCCACACTTTTGTTGCTATGAACAGGCGTGCATTAAGATCAAGTTCAGAGGAAAGATCACCGGTAACATCTTCCGATGTGCCATACATGGGCGAGCTGTCTACAACAGTGCCTCCCTTTGCAACCAATGTTTTCAATACTTCTTTGAGGGGAGCACGCGCTGTGCTGTCGTTTCCCACGTCAAAGGTTTGCCAGGTGCCTAAACCTATGGCCGGCAGCAATTCTCCCGAAGCCGGTATTTTTCGTTTCAGTATAGTGTCAGCATTCATCCATGAAAATGATAAAGCAGATAAACCTACTGCCGAAAGACGATGAAGGCAAGCTCTGCGATCCATTGCGATTGTTTTGTTTATGAAGATACGATAATTCTCCGGACGTGTAGATAGCTGCGAGTGCTGGGAGTGGTGCGTAAATCTAGTTGTACAAAAAGTTATCCGTTAATTGTTATCAGAATACTATGGTAACGATTAACCTGTAACTGATAACGGCGCCGCACATCGCCCGAATTTTCTGCGAACAATTTTTTTTGGCACAGTTTGTCTACCTTTGCAGGCTGAATTTATTTGTGACATGAACCTGGCTTCTTCGCTTGAGCGAAAAATATTCAAGATCATTGGCAGGGTAGGTGATCGACTCGGAGTAGATACGTATGTCGTAGGAGGATATGTGCGTGACCTGATCCTGGAGCGTCCTTCCAAAGATATAGACTTTGTGTGCGTAGGCAGCGGTATACAGCTCGCAGAAGCCATCGCGCAGGAACTTGGGCCTTCGGTACATGTTACCATCTATAAAAGTTTTGGCACGGCACAGATACGTTATGAAGACCTCGACCTTGAATTTGTAGGCGCACGCAAAGAATCATATCGCAGCGATTCGCGCAAGCCTATTGTAGAAGACGGCACACTGGACGATGACCAGAAGCGCAGGGACTTTACCATGAATGCACTGGCCATCAGTCTCAATGAAAAAACATTTGGCGAGCTGATCGATCCGTTCAATGGCGTGGAGGATATGAAGAGGAAAATGATCCGCACACCGCTCGATCCTTCCATTACTTTTTCGGATGATCCATTGCGCATGATGCGTGCCGTGCGCTTTGCATCGCAGTTAAGCTTCGATATAGAGCCCGATACATTTGCCGCGATCATCAATCAGGCTGAACGGCTGGAGATTGTTTCGCAGGAGCGTGTAACCGATGAGTTGAACAAGATCATTCTCAGTCCGGTGCCTTCGTATGGATTTAAATTACTTTTCCATAGCGGGCTGCTCAAACATTTCTTTCCGGAGATGGTGGCACTGCACGGAGTAGAGTATGTGGGCAGTAAAACACATAAAGATAATTTCTTTCACACACTTCAGGTGCTCGACAATGTATCGGTGATGTCGTACGATCTTTGGTTGCGCTGGGCTGCTATATTGCACGATATAGCCAAGCCTGCCACAAAGCGTTTTGACAAAGTGCATGGCTGGACGTTTCATGGTCATGAAGATAAAGGCGCACGCATGGTGCCGGGTATATTTCGCCGAATGAAATTGCCGATGAATGAGAAGATGCTGTTCGTGCAAAAGCTGGTAAAGCTGCACTTGCGTCCTATATCACTGGTAAAAGAAGTTACCGACTCGGCTATACGCAGGCTGCTCTTCGAAGCCGGTGAAGATACCGATGCGCTCATGAAGCTTTGTCGTGCCGATATTACTTCGAAGAACAATGAAAAGGTGACACGCTTTCTCAAAAACTTCGACCTGGTGGAACAGAAGATGAAAGAAGTAGAGGAGAAGGATAACATCCGGAATTTTCAGCCTCCCGTTACCGGCGATGAAATTATGCAGATGTTCAACCTGCCACCGGGCCGCGTGATCGGTGAAATAAAAGAGCAGATCAAAGAAGCCATCCTCGAAGGCAACATCCGAAACGACCGCGCAGAAGCACTGGAACTGGTGATGAAGCTCGCGCGTGAAAAAGGAGTTGTAAAATAGTTGCTGGCTGCGGGGTGTTAGTCGTTA
>NZ_DAIQRQ010000021.1:0-78581 GCF_036786105.1 Ohtaekwangia sp. | reverse complement strand
TTTCTTATTTCTTATTTCTTATTTCTTATTTCTTATTTCTTATTTCTTATTTCTTCACCGCCAATCGATATAGCATCAGCATCATTGCTACAAAGAAGGCTGTTCCTAAAATGTGATATCCTGCTATACCAAGGCTCTCTGTAAGTGAATGCTCTACGTTGAACGCATCCATCAATCCTGGTAATACTACCGCAAGTATAGCCACGATCACTCCAGTGAGTGCACCACCCGCAATCAAACCTGTAGCGAACAAACTGCCGCGCCCTAATTCATCATCCTGTACCTTCTCACCTTTACGCTCGGCTCTCCAATCTACATAACCTTTTACTGCACCACCGGCAAAAATCGGCAGTGTAGTGGAGAGAGGAAGATATAGCCCTATAGCAAAAGCCAGTGCTTTAATACCGCACAGCTCCATGGTTACGGCTATAAAAACACCGACCATCACAAACTGCCAATCGAGGTTGAAGGAAAGTATACCGCGTGCCAACGTAGCCATCAACGTAGCTTGCGGTGCCGGATATTTATCACTGCCTATAGCATGTTTTATACCTTGTTGCACCATCTCCGGTGTAGGTGTATCCAGAATCTGAACAATAACACCGATCGCGATAGACGAAACAATGGCTCCGATGAATAATGCCATTTGTTGTAAGCGTGGGGTTGCGCCCACAATATAACCTGCCTTTAAATCCTGCGAAGTACCACCGGCATTCGAAGCAGCTATACAAATCATACCTCCTACTACCAATGCCAGCGGCTCATAGAATTTACCTGACCAGCCAATACTGGTAAAAATGAGACATGTTCCCATCAGGGTGGCGATAGTCATGCCGGATATAGGATTGTTGCTGGTACCCACCAGACCAACGATCCTGCTGGATACGGTTACGAAGAAGAATCCGAACAATACGATCAGTATACCGATGAAAAGCTTCTGCAGAATGTTATCGCCCGGAATGATCGTACTGGGCAGAAAAGCCGTGAGTAATATCAGCCCTATACTCCCGATGATCACGAACTTGAAAGAAAGATCATCTTCTGTGCGCAGCACACTTCCCTGACCTTTGTCTTTTAGTGATCCTATACTTTCGCGGAATGAGCTTACTATAGTAGGTATCGTTTTAATTAATGTGATGAATCCACCGGCTGCCACAGCACCGGCGCCAATCTGGCGAATGTAGGCTCTGTATAGTGCATCGGCATAATTACCGAATGTATGTGTCTGCGGATCCCAGTTGCCGTAACCTCCAGCGGTGTTGAGATTCGCAAGGTTGCCAAGTTTTACCAGTTGCAGTGCGATTGTATCGGGCGCTACCAATGTACTGAGCAATGGGATCATGGCCCACCATGCCAGCACCGAACCTGCCACCAACACTCCGGAGATACGCGGACCTATAATATAGCCAACCCCTAAATATTCGGGTGTTATTTCGGCCCGCGTAGTAGCTGATGGCCAATACTTATTCGCCTGTGTTGTAACGAAGGCCGGTATTTCAGCAATAACGTGAAAGACTTTTTGAAGCAGCGCATAGACCAATGCGATACCCATACCAGAGAATGCAGTCTGTGCAAACACACCACCCTTCTCTCCTGCCTGCAGTACAGACGCACATGCTGTGCCTTCCGGGTACGGCAAAGTGCCGTGTTCTTTTACAATAAGCGATCGGCGGAGCGGTATCATCATCAACGTTCCTAACATACCTCCGAATGCTGCAAGGATCAGGATGGTGAGATACGTAAAATACCCCTCGCCCATACTAACACCATTTTCTCCGGGCGATAAAAACAAAAATCCGGGCAAGGTAAATACTACACCCGCTGCTATACTTTCACCGGCGGAACCTGTGGTTTGTATAATATTGTTTTCGAGTATGGTTGTTTTCAGAAATTTTCTTCCCAGCGTGATGGCTATTACCGCGATGGGTATTGAAGCGGTAACAGTAAGCCCCGCCTTCAACGCCAGATAGACTGTTGACGAGCCAAAGAGTATGCCGAAGAGTGATCCAAACAGAATGGATTTGACGGTGAACTCCGGAATCCTTTGCTCGGGAGCTACGTACGGTTTGAATGATTTATTTACTTCCATAGGTTAATGAGTGCGCGGTTAGTGTTATTGAATATTGCCCATCAGCTTGCGTATAGGTTTCGCGAATACAAGTACAATCGCGCCCGCTATAAACATGATCTTCACAATGAAGCCAAAGAGCACGGTGAGCAACGAAGGGTCTTTCGTAATTGCCTCATCGTTAAACTCACCAGCATATAGACCGGCAAAGAGATTTCCGAGGGCAAGTGCCATAAAGAAAACGCCCATCATTTGTCCTACCAGGCGTTTTGGCGAAAGTTTGGTAACGCCGCTCAAGCCGATCGGGTAAAGACATATCTCACCGAAGGTGTGGAACATATAGGTGAGCACAAGCCATGTCGGCAACGGCTTGGCGCCTTTGAAAACAATCTCCGATGCTCCAACCATGATCAGGTATCCTGCGCCCATAAAGATCAATCCCAACGCAAGTTTTATAGGTGTTATCGGATTCAGTTTCCGCTTGGCCAGTGTTGACCACAGCCAGGTAAATACAGGTACAAACAAGATCACAAAAAATGACGGTGCCGATTGCAGCCAGCTCGCAGGCATCACAAAAGAACCGAAGGTTCGCTCGGTATAGCGCTTGGCAAAGAGATTCAGCGATGATCCCTGTCCTTCATAACCGGCATAGAACGTAGTCGTGATCAGAAACATCAAAAATATAGCAAACACTTTCTTCTTCTCATCACCATCCAGTTTCTCGAACAGGAATATATAGATAAAGTATATAACTACAGCTATACTAATTACCAACCCGGAGGCTCCGGCAAATACGATCGGGTCAATGGCAATTACTTTGGTTAAGAGCAGCGCAACAAATACGATCAAGGCTATACTGATGATCCAGAGTCCTACACGGATTGAATCTTCGCGTTTCTGCTGCTGCTGTGGATCGGCTAAGCGCGTGGGCTCGAGTCCTGCTGTGCCCAGGTAATTTTCGGTGGCCCGGTACTGTATCAATCCGAAGATCATGCCTATACCAGCTGCAGCAAAACCGTAGTGCCAGTTTATGGTTTCGCCGAGATAGCCTACAATGATGGGTGATATCAGGGCTCCGGAATTTATACCCATAAAGAATATCGAGAAGCCGGCATCGCGTTTTACCTGTTCATCAGCCGGGTATATTTCCCCCACCATACTACTGATGTTCGGCTTCAGCAACCCGGTTCCAATTACGATGAGCAGTAATCCCAGGAAGAAGGTTTCATTGGAAGGCAATGCCAGGCAGATGTGTCCCATGGCAATAATGCAGCCACCATAAAATATAGATTTACGAAGTCCGAAGAATTTATCGGCCAGCCAACCGCCCGGCAATGCGAGCAGGTATACAAACATGGTATACAAACCGTAGATGGCTCCGCCCGTTCGATCGTCAAAGCCCATTCCCCCACTGGTAGCAGGTGCAACCATAAAGAGCAGTAGCAGTGCCCGCATGCCGTAGTAGCTGAAGCGCTCCCACATTTCGGTAAAAAATAAAGTGGCCAATCCTCGTGGATGGCCGAAAAAGGTTTTTCCAGAATCCATTAAAACAAATAGGTCAGACAGGTAAAATAAAATACTGATTGCGGTTCTCTAAACCGGTGTCAAAGTAGGCTGATAAATCCATTTTCGCAAATACTGTTTGTTCATCGCAACATTGGACAAAATAAAATTGCAAACGATTGAAGCGGTTCGAAATTGACATACCTTTGTAAAACTCATTAACCCAACACGACATGCTTGAATTCGGAATCAGGTCCCGCTCAGCCGGGATCGAAGCCCTCGGTATTCCCGAAGGTAAAGTCTATTGGAATCTCCCCCCGGAGCAACTCACCATGATTGCGCTCGAACGCGGACAGGCAAAAATCACAAAATCAGGAGCCATTGCAGTGGATACCGGAGAGTTTACCGGCAGATCACCTAAAGACAAATTCACCGTGAAGGACGCTATAACAGAGAACGCTGTCTGGTGGAATAACTTTAATATACCGTTTGATGCTGCCAGGTTCGATCAGCTTTATAAGAAAATGCTTCGTTACCTGAACGGCAAAGAGTTCTTTGTGCGCGATGTATACGCCTGTGCCGATCCGCGCTATCGCATGAACATCCGTGTGATCAATGAATATGCGTGGTCGAACCTGTTTGTATACAACATGTTCATTCGGCCAACCGAACAGGAACTGAAAGAGTTTGAGCCCGAGTGGCTGGTCGTAAATGCTCCGGGATTTTTGGCAACGCCCGCTGAAGACGGCACGCGTCAACACAACTTCTCGATCATCGATTTTACGCGCAAGATCATTCTCATTGGTGGCAGCGGCTACACGGGCGAGATCAAGAAAGGTATATTCACCGCGCTGAACTTTATTTTGCCCCATCAAAAGAATGTACTGTCCATGCACTGCTCTGCCAATGAAGGCGAGAAGGGCGACACCGCTATATTCTTCGGATTATCAGGAACAGGTAAGACTACGCTCTCGGCAGATCCGAATCGAAAATTGATCGGTGATGATGAACACGGCTGGACATCCGACAATGTGATCTTTAACTTTGAAGGCGGATGTTATGCAAAGACCATCAACCTTTCGGAAGAAAAAGAACCGGAAATCTTCCATGCCATTAAGGCGGGGGCGTTGCTGGAAAACATTATCTGCAAAAGCGGCACGAATGAGGTTGACTTTTCAGACTGCTCCCGTACAGAGAATACCCGCGTTAGCTACCCGATCGATTTTATCGAGCACATCACCAAGCCATCCATCGGTCGGAATCCCAGGAATATATTCTTCCTCACATGCGATGCATACGGTGTCCTTCCTCCTATTGCAAAGTTAACTCCCGGACAGGCTGCGTTTCATTTTATATCGGGATACACTGCAAAAGTTGCCGGCACAGAAGCCGATGTGGTTGAACCAACCATGACGTTCTCGGCATGCTTTGGGGCTCCCTTTATGCCGCTGCATCCTACAGTATATGCCGAGATGTTGAGCAAGAAAATGAAAGAAGCAAATGTAAATGTATGGCTTGTAAACACCGGTTGGTCGGGCGGACCGTATGGTACAGGCAAACGCATGAGCCTGAAATATACTCGTGCGCTGATTACTGCTGCATTAACCGGGGCGTTAGATACAGTTATCTTCCGTCCACATGAAGTATTTGGCATCGCTATGCCTACAACATGTCCGGAAGTGCCGGCAGAAATCCTCAACCCGAGAAATACGTGGGGTGATTCTGAGGAATATGACCACAAAGCGCAATTTCTCGCCGAGGCGTTTCTGAAAAACTTCGAAAAATTTGCGCTTCACGCAAATGAAGAGATATTAAAAGGCGCTCCGCAAGTTAAAATGCACGCCTAAAGTTTTCGTTTGGCTTAATCACGCAGGGATTGGCATGAGCCGCCTCGAAGCAATTCGTGGGCGGCTTTTTTCATTTTATCGGGTACACTTTCCATTGGAACGAAATATTTACCGCTGGCAGCAAACTAACAGCTGTGCAGGCATTCTATTTGCTAACATGCATTTTGTAACAAAAGAAAGTTTTACCTAAAAAAGCCATTCTTATGAAGTTAAAGTTTTTTAGCCTGGTATTTTTCATGGCGCTTTTTTCTGCAAAATTGTTCGCGCAAGATGCGGCAACAACGGTGACGGATGAGGAGTTGAAAAAGTATGCGATTGCCATGGACTCTGTGAATGAGATGCAAGCGGTTCTGTCAGGACAGATCAAACAAATGGTAACGAGCAATCAGTCGGTAACAGCGCAGCGTTACAACGAGTTGTTCAAGATCATTAACGATGAGGGCAAATTATTGGAAGCTAATGCTACTCCTGAGGAGATCAGCTTCGTAAAGCAAGTGATTGCGAAGAAAGAAGAAGGTACTGCGAAGATCAAGGAAACGTACCAGTTACTGGCGAAAGACTATGTGGGAGCAGCTGCTTTCAACAAAGTGAAGAAGGCCATTAACAGCGATGAAGCTTTGAAAACCAAGTATCAGACGCTGATGGATGAGTTGTCGAAAGACAACGCCGTAAACTAAATCGAAATTCCATAGCTAAGATAACAAGGCTGTTCTGCAAAGAGCAGCCTTTTTAGTTACGAGCTGCCAGTTACCAGCCGCCAGCAAATACTCTATACATCTCCAGGTTAACCAGACACTCACCTGCACCATCCTCACACATCCCAGCAACCAGAAGCCAGCGGCTTGCAGCCTTCAACTACGCAGCTATTCTTAACTTTGGCATAAAGCAATGATCTCACAAATATCCTATATTTGCACCCGTTAACGATGCTGTTGAAATGTTCAATTTTTTGAAGCCGCTCGTCCTCCCCGTTCTGTTACTTATTCACGTTGCTGCTCACGCACAATTCAATGGACTGTTTGCACCATTTGACTGCCGCGAGCATGCAGAGTTCTTTTACAGTGAACCGGTCGAAGAACCTGTAAAGATCGATTCTTCTGCGATTGTAACGATTCAGGAAACCGAGATCACCATTGACACCATTAACGGCTGGAAACAATGGCGTTTTGTTGAAAATTTTACTTTTGGAAAAGACCGTGGTGCCATGCCTATGATTACAGACTTGCAGGCACTGCATCCATATTTTCGTGATCAGATCAAAATACTGATGGCTGCCTGTCGCGCACAGGGAATTGAGTTAGCCGTGGTGGAGTCCTATCGTACTCACGCCAAGCAGAATGAATATAAAACCATGGGGCGCAAATATACCAGCTCGGGTGCAGGGCGCTCTAAACACCAATACGGATTAGCCGTTGATGTGGTGCCGATTATCGATTCTGTAGCCGTGTGGGACAATACCGCGCTCTGGAAAAGGATTGGCGCGGAAGGCGAGAAACTCGGCTTGCGCTGGGGTGGCCGTTGGAGAACACCGTATGACCCCGGTCACTTTGAGTGGACTGGCGGATTAACTTCTGTACATCTCGCAAAAGGTATACTTCCCCCAGTACCGAAATGTGATGAATTATATCCCTGCATGGAAGAAGACATCAGGCTTCTGCGAAAATACTGGAAGGAATGGGAGACATCACAGAGTGCATTGACACGCAATTAGTATGAGACTTACTTTTCCGGAACACTTTTTCTTTGGAACAAGTACAGCCGCTACCCAAATCGAAACCGCTTTTGAACATGACTGGCAAGGCATACAGTCGCGCGATGGCTTTGTGTTTGATCAGACAACGGATCATGAGCTGAGGCTCGAAGAAGACATCGCGATCATTGCCAAACTCGCGCCCAATTACCGCATGAGTCTGATGTGGAGCAAGCTGCAGCGCGAACCACTCGGTAATTTTCACCCGGAAACGCAACAGCATTATCATTCGCTCTTACAAAAGCTCAAAGCCCGTGGTGTAAACATCATGATGGTGCTTCACCATTTCACCAACCCGCTATGGTTTGCCAAGCGTGGCGGATGGGAAAAGGAAGAGAACATTCTGCTATGGGTCGATTTCTGCAAAAAGGTAATAGACGAGTATGGTCAGTATGTTTCGTACTGGAATACCTTCAATGAACCCAATGTTTACGCCAGCTATGGATGGATTACCGGGTTCTTCCCTCCTTTTAAAATCAATCCGCTTACGGCAGGTAAAGTGGTTATAAACATGGGCAAGGCGCATGATATTGTATACGGCTATATTAAGGAAAAGCTTCCTGATCAGCCCGTAGGTATATCTCACAACGCCACCGTGTTCTCCGCTGAAAATATACTTGGCTGGTTTCCGGCACGACTCAGCGATTGGTGGTTCATGGAGTATGTACCGAGTCATTTCGAAAAAGTAGATTTCTTCGGCATGAGTTATTATGGTCGCATACCACACGACCCGCTACCAATTACGTATCTCGAAACACCACATAAGCTCAAAGAACTGGGACGAAAGCATGATGACATCTGGGAATATTATCCCGAAGGATTACGAACATGTCTCGATCGTTACTGGAACAAATACAAAAAGCCGATCATCATTACAGAAAACGGTGTGTGTGACGAGAGCGATTTCCTGCGGCTGCAGGCTATACAGGATTACGCCGAGATCATCCACAAGGCGATTAAAGATGGTATTGATATAAAGGGCTATTACTTCTGGAGCACCTGGGACAATTTTGAATGGCATCTAGGCCCATCCATGCGCTTTGGACTGTATGAATGTGATTTGAAAACGAAGAACAGAATAATGAAACCAAGTGGTGCGCTATATGCATCACTGGCGCATTCCAAAAAAATAAGTATATATAAACACAAAGAAGTTCCGGTTTAACAAATTTATACTACCTTCATTTACTACTTATTACCTGACCATGATCCGAAGACTGTTGACGTTGACGCTGTTGACCCTCTGCTTTATTTTTACGTATGCACAGCAAAAGAAAGAGATACTCTATGTAGGAACATTCAGTGTTCGCGGCAGCCAGGGTATATATAGTTTTGCGTTCAATCGTGCAAAGAAAACGCTAACACCCATTCAGCAGGTGCCCGGTTTGGAGAGTCCCTCATTTTTAGGTATACATCCTACCCGTAAATTTTTATATTCCGTCAATCGTGGTAAAGCAAGTGAGAATGAAACCGGTGGTTCTGTTACGGCCTATACCATCGATGCAAAGAACGGAAAGTTGACCGTGTTGAATACACGATCATCTTTCGGCGCTGAACCCTGCCACATCAGCTTTGATAAAACCGGACAGTATATATTTGTATCAAACTACAATGAAGGAAACCTGGTAGTGCTCCCGCTTTTTGAAGACGGACTTGTAGGGAATCCATCCGACTCCAAAAAATATATAGGCAACAGTGTTAACTCCGAACGTCAGACAAGTTCACACCTGCACTCGGCACTGATCTCACCTGATAATCGCTTTCTCTATGCAGCCGATCTCGGCACTGACAAGCTATATATCTATAACTTCAACCTGAAGACGGGTACTCTGGATGATTCGAAACAGAAAGAAGCATCGGTAAAACCTGGCTGTGGTCCACGACATTTTGCTTTCCATCCCAACGGAAATTATATGTATGTAGCCGAAGAGCTTAGTTCTACCGTGGCTACATTCAAAATCGATAAGAAGAACGGTGATCTTACCATTCTGCAGGATTCCGTTCTCGCGTTACCGAAAAGCTTTGCCGGTAAAAATACCAGTGCCGATATACATGTTGATCCGAAGGGCAAATTCCTGTATATGTCGAATCGCGGCTATAACGGCCTCAGCATATTTTCGATTGGCGCCGATGGAAAAATAAAACTGGTTGGCCAGCAAACTACCGGTGGAAATACACCACGCAATTTCATGATCGATTCGAAAGGAGAATATATATTCGTGGCTCATCAGGATTCTGATACCATTGCGATGTTCCGTATCAATGCTAAAACCGGTATGCTTGCACCCGTAGGTAAGCCTGTGAAGGTTCCGGCTCCGGTTTGTTTGAAGATGATCGCTCTTCCTTAAAAAGTTTAAGGTTCAAGGTTCAATGCAGTGTGAGCTAAACTTTGAACTTTAAACCTGAAACTTTAAACCTGAAATTTCCTGGTTGAACAATAACGGTTAACTGTTGGTCACATTATCTGTCCTGAATCGCTTTGTCACTCGGTAATTTTATAGATACTGAAGGTATATACTTTCAATTAACGTAACGAAAGAATTTCATTCCATATTTTCCGGGCTACCGGTATACCTGCTTTCAGATTAGCTTCCCTGATCTTGTTAACATGCTCTCCCGGATAGTGAACCTCTTTGCCGGGCTCAGGGTGCGAGTCATGGTAGTCCTGAATAATTGTATCAAGTGTACCGGCAATGCCCGGGAAATGATTCAGCCTGGAAAGGTCTATGGTGATAAATATTTGCGACAATGAATGCTCTGCTTCCTGTTTTGTTATAGCCTGTGTAGACAAACCTCCGGAAAGAACTGCTGCCAGTATATCCAGCAGCAACGAAAGCCCTGAGCCTTTCCAATAACCGATCGGTAAAACTCTGCGCGATGCCATGATTGCAGATGCATCCTGTGTAAGATGGCCTTGTTCATCATATCCGCCCGGTACCGGAAGCGACTGCCCACGTGTGCTGTACTGATCCAATGCACCATACGAATACTGCGACATTGCCATGTCCAGTACTATAGCATGGTCTTTATAAGGTATAGCAATTACTAACGGATTATTTCCCAATCGCGGGTCAACTGCTCCCCACACGGGCATGTTGGCAATGGTATTGGTCCACCCGATAAATGCAAAACCTCTCTTCGCTGCATGCCATCCGTAATAGCCACCTCGCATCCAGTGGTTGGTGTTGGCTAGCGCTATGCATCCTATACCGTTTTGCTGTGCAACCTCCATGGAGCGATCGCAGGCATGTAATGCATTCAATGGTCCGGGACCAAGATTACCATCCCATTGTTCCACTGCTCCAAAACCGCTTTTTAAAGCAGGCACCTGGTCAATGCGTATATACCCTTGTTTAATATAGGAGATAAAACGGGGAAAGCGATTTATACCATGTGTATATATTCCTTCAACACTATTTACCGCGAATACTTCCGCGCACTTCGCAGCACGATCATCTGTAAACCCAACCTTTTGTAAGGCAGACAAAAATGTATCGTACATATCTGCATACGGTATACGCACAAAGGATAAATCTTTCTCCATAAAAAAAAACGCCAGCTTTTTACCTGCTGGCGCCTGTGAAGTTACTAAAATGCGGTTGAATTAATCTTTCAGGATACGCATCTCCACACGTCTGTTTTTAGCACGTGCTTCCGGTGTCATTTCGTTAGCCAGTGGCTGCGAGCCTCCAAATGCCTTGGTCTGAATTCTGCCTTTCGCTATACCTTTTTCCACCAGGTATTTTTTTACAGCATCCACGCGATCTTGCGACAATTCAAGGTTTGCCTTCGGACTCCCCACATTATCGGTGTGCCCCTCCAATTGAATTTCAATGCGGGTATTCTCTTTCATCATCTGGGCAACTTCATCCAGTTCACCGTATGATTTAGGATCGATTATAGCTTTACCTTGTGCAAAGATAAGGTGATTCAATATAATAGTCTGGCCTTTAGGCGTAAGACTCACATCGCGCACTACTTTCCGGTTGCCATCTATATCTTTCGGATCAACAATTACCGTACGTGTATTATAGCCTTCGGCCGATGCGGTAATTTGATATTTAGCGGTTCCGAAAATAGAGAACGAAAATGTACTATCGCTGAATCTTCCAAAGATACTGCCTGTAGGTATACTGCTATAGCGGATGCTGGCTTTTATACCTTTACCTGTTCTCGAATCGGTTATTTTTCCTACTGCTGTAATACCATCGTTCTGGGCAAAGAGTATATTCGCTGCCAGGCATACTATCGTGAGGGCGGTTAATTTTTTCATAACTTAAAAGTAGAAAAGCTTATTCACCTTAACAAAATTTATACCGTTGGCTGGTTATGTCATCGTTAAATAACCGGAAATGGGGTAAACAAGTACCTTATGCAGCTCGCTTCTCTAACGTAAATTCAGGGCGCGAATTTCCGATACCCGATGATCAAAAGTATATAACGTTAAATCCTTCGCGCGAAAGCCACTGGCAAAACCTCGGTAGTATTGTTTCACGCCTGTGGCCGGATTGATCCATACCACCTTTCATGCAGGTCTTTTCAGATACATCGTACTTAACTCCTTTGAAGGTTTCGTTTGTCCCCTAAATGTTTACATCACTGCCACGGGCCTTTACCGCCTGATACACTATAGCGGCCTGCACCGAAAAAGAAAACAGCGAGCGCTGTTAAAAGAAAAAGCATATTAGTTTCGATCATCCATCCACCGAAATCATTCAGTTTGAAAGCCACGGCGCGATGGGCCACCACAATGGTCATGATCATATTGAAAACCATAACGAGTGCAGCAAGCCTTGCTTTATAACCGATAATCAAGAAGATGGGCGCTATAAATTCTCCGATGATACTTCCATAAGCAACAACTGCCGGAAGACCGGCAGCTATTACTAAATTTTTAACATGTTGAATATCTGTAAATACCTTGAATATCCCATGAAACAGAAGAATGCCGCAGGTTAACCGCAAAATCAACTTTCCAATATCATCGCGATGTACTTTCATGGGCTTCCAAACTATATCAACCCGTTACCGGCACTTCTTCTACTGCTGGGTCTTTGCTGGTGCGCGGATAATCGAATAATCCGTATTCCTTGATAGCTTCCTCTACCTTATGGGGCACAAATTTCTCCCAGCCTGCTTCACCCTTGCGAATCATAGCCAACACATTGTCGGATATAATATGCAGCTTTCGGGTGTCAGCATCGTTCACATCTTCCAGCTTGTTATTATCCATCAGGTAGCGGAACAGGTTCTTGAGATTAGCCGGCAGATCTTCTTCAAAATCCTTGAGCGTGAAAAGCTCGTCTGAATCTTTCTGCAGCGCAGGGTATATATATAGCTTTACATTGGTGCCGAAGAGCGAAGAAAAGCACTCCAGTATACCACCGCGAATGTTCTCGTAAGTCTTCTCGTCAAATACCTTTTGCAGGGCATATATACCCATAATGATACCGATCTTTTTACCCTTTGTGATCTTCGACAAGTATTCTACCAATCGGTAGTATTCAAAGTAATTCGAAATCAATACATTTTGTCCTAACGAACAGAGTATATCAGCACGATGCAAAAAGTCTTTTTCATCGATCTTTCCATCCGGACTCAGATCATTCAACGTAAGCTCAGAGAGCAACACGATCTTGGAGCGATCTACATCTTTCTCCTGTTTGAAATGTCTGCGTGACGTGAGCAGCATATCCACATTCACATGGGTGGGTGGACGGAAGCGGCCGCGCAATACCAGTACGTTCTTCTTATACAGTTCATCCGATGGCTGCATCACATTACCATCCGGACCAAACATGGCGGCTTTGGTTAATCCGTTCTTCACCATCTTCAGCGCCATCAACCGGTTGTCTACATGCTTGAAGTCTGGTCCGGAAAGACGGAACATATCGATTTCAATTCTGCGGGGTGTAAGACCATCCAACAACGACATGAGTATATCTTCCGGGTCGCTCATAAAATTACAGGCGTAGAGCAGGTTTACACCTACTATACCCAATGCCAGCTGCTGCTGGAGCTGATCGGTGTCCAGCATCTTTACGTGTATCACACAATCATTCGGCTCGCTCTTGGGTGTGAGCTGAAATCGCAATCCTATCCATCCGTGTCCCTGATTGGTGCGCTCGTAGTTTAGAATTTCTACCGTATCGGCGAATGCAAAAAAGCGCGTGTTCTCAATGCGATGCGGCAAACGTTCGGGCAACAAAACATACTCGTGATCGAGCATTCTCAACAGACGATCTTCACAAACATAGCGGTCGCATACCCCATAGATCGCATCGCTGAACTTCATATCATAAGCCGACATCGTTTTGGCAACTGTTCCGGAGGCACCGCCTACTTTAAAGAAGTTTGCTGCTACCTCCTGCCCTGCGCCTATCTCGGCAAATGAACCATAAATTGATTTACTTAGATTGATACGCAGTGCCTTTTCCTGCGTAGTAAGTTTTCTGAATTCTTCCATAAGCTGTCCCCCTGCTTTCGCGTCTAATTTACCGTTAATGCCCAATGGTTGAAAATTAAATATAACTTAAAGTTACAGGGATAACTGTGCACGGCCCTGTAAAGTTTTGACATGTAGGATTTTGTCCATTTTATAAAAAATAAAAGGGCAGCTATACTGCTACCCTTCTACTGATCAACTGATCGTGAATTTTTCTTTTGCCTCACGTTTGATTTCTTCCCATTCATCCGGAGGCGGTGGTGTTCCTTTATGAAACTCCTGGAGCAGCCATTGCACCAGGTCTTTACTCATTCCAAATTGCTGCACGGCATCTTCACAAAATTCTACTTCATGCGGATCGACTACATCATCAGCATATACCATCAGTACGAGGTCGTATAACAGGTTCATGCGATCGTTATGATTGTCAGGAACATTAATCACATACTTCTCATCGCTCTCTACCAGTTCTTTTACCTGGCGATCTTTCAATCCGTAGCGCTTGCCAATTTTGTACAGCAATGCTTCTTCCTGCTCATGCATGTGTCCGTCTACTTTTGCCAGGGCCAGCAGGTTCTTGATGTGATTCTTTTTATACGATAAATACTGATGCTCAAAAAAGCCAATCATACGTGAGGTAATTTTTTTAATTATTATTTGAAATTACAACGCTCGCCATCGATAATCAACAAATACCTGTTGAATTATATACCCCACTTCTCTTTACTTTGGGCGAAACGAAGATCAGGCCGCTGTTGCAGCTTCCTGTTCTTTCAATGCACGTCTCAATATTTTACCGACATTGGTCTTTGGTAATTCCGTTCTGAATTCAATGTGTTTTGGAACTTTATAGTTGGTAAGATTCTCATGAAAATAGGCTTTCAGTTCTTCTTCGGTTAAGCTCTGATCTTTCTTCACGATAAACACTTTGATCACTTCACCTGACTTGGTATCAGGCACACCAATTGCCGCTACCTCCAATACCTTGGGATGTGCTGCAATTACATTTTCAATTTCATTCGGGAACACGTTGAAGCCTGATACTTTGATCATATCTTTTTTGCGATCTACGATCTTGAAAAAACCGTCTTCATCTTCTTTGCCGATATCGCCTGTGCGGAACCATTCACCATGGAAGAAAACTCCTTCATTGTCTTTCTCCCAATAGCCCGACATAACCTGCGGGCCACGCGCGCAGATCTCTCCGGTTTCACCTGGCTTCAATTGATTACCGTTGTCATCAAATACAGCTACTTCGGTGCTCGGCATTGGAAGTCCGATCGTACCTAATCTGTGTCCGCCATCCAATGGATTGCAGCACAGCACAGGCGATGTTTCGCTAAGCCCGTAACCTTCTACCAATGGCTTACCTGTAACTTCTTCCCATTTTTTTGCCACTACATCCTGTACGGCCATGCCTCCACCTACTGCACCTTTCAAAGCAGAAAAATCCAGGTCACTGAAACCCGGTGTATGCAGTAAGCCATTGAATAATGTATTTACACCAGTAACGATCGAGAATTTATACTTTCGCAATTCCTTCACAAAGCCTTTCATATCGCGTGGGTTCGTGATCATTACACTCTTCACCCCGGTACTGAACATAAGCAGTCCATTTACAGAAAGAGCAAAGATGTGATACATCGGTATCGCGGTGATAATAATGTCACTGCCGTCTTTCGACATATAGGGTTTGAACCATTCGGTAATCATGGAGTTGTGCGCGATCAGGTTGCCGTGCGATAGCTTCGCGCCTTTCGCTATACCGGTAGTGCCTCCGGTATATTGCAACACCGCTATATCTTTTACAGTCACATCGGCTTTTGTATATGGAAGCGCAGCGCCTTTACGCAAGGCTTCCTTGAATGGAATAACATTGGGGAGCTGATAGGCAGGCACCATCTTCTTGACATACTTTACTGCAAAATTCACTAAAGTGCCTTTCAATCCGCCCAGCATATCGCCCAGTTCAGTAACAATAATATGTTTGATTTTGGTGTTGCTCAGTATCTTTTGCAAGTGGCTGGCAAAATTAGCTACGATCACGATGGCAGAAACACCTGCATCTTTGAACTGGTGTTCCATTTCGCGCGGGGTGTATAACGGGTTAGTGTTTACAACGGTGAGGCCTACACGCAGTGCTCCAAAAAACGCCACCGGAAACTGCAGCAGATTCGGCATTTGTATAGCGATGCGATCGCCTTTCTTTAATCCCAGACTTTGCAGGTAGGCTGCAAAATGTCGTGAAAGCTCATCGATCTCTTTAAAAGTTATCTCCTTTCCCATGTTCACAAAAGCTACTTTGCCGCTATACTTTGCACAGCTTTTTTCAAAAAGATCGATCAGAGAACTATAATCATATAAATTAATTTCATGCGCAGTGCCTACAGGGTAATGCTTAAACCAGGGAAAATCCTTCATAACACTAAATCTTAAAAATTTTTCTTTGTCTTGGATTCTCAAAGCAAACGATTGTTTGCCAGCAAATCAAATCAGATTACAAGATTTATATCGTGTGCGATATATACAACCTTTAGAAGGGAAATACATGGGAGAAGTCACTAGCGAACGGGTATAAAAAAATAAACCCGCCCCTCCTGGAGGGACGGGTAGCTCTGAATAACTCATTAACCTAAACTGAGCTGCTGTAGGAGAAGGATTCGAACCTCCACGGAGCGGTTAGACGCTGACCTGATCTTGTCTGTGAAGACGGGATCAGGGTGCATTGTTTTATTCCGTTTACCTCCACCCCCGAGACCGGAGGGCATGTCTGCCAATTTCAACACCCTACAATATACTACAATATAATTGTGTGTCTGTTTTGTGTGTGGTGTTCTTCCGATAGTTATCGGAAGAAACATTGCTGTAGAGGGAGGGCTCGAACCTCCACGGAGCAGTTAGGTCGCCAAAGGCTGGACTTTATCCCGTTATCTCCACCCCCGAGACCGGAGGGCATGTCTGCCAAATTCCAACACCCTACAATGGTGTGTGTGGGTTTTGTGTGTGCGTCTTTCAGTGCGTCTCGTTGTAAATTACGTAACAAAGTAACACCTAAACTGCTCCACGAATCAATAAACAATCATAATATTTGTATACTTTTCAATATTAATTAGTATTTTTGAATTAAGCTTAAAACCTAAATTTTTATATGGCCGAAAATTATAAAGTTGACAATGTGGATTTGAAGATTCTTGAAATCCTCATGCAGGATGCCAAGAAGCCTTATACAGAAGTTGCCAAAAAGGCCTTCGTTTCGGGCGGAACTGTGCATGTACGCATGAACAAAATGGAAGAAGCCGGCATTGTAGAGAAAACCACCTTGAAAGTCAATTATGCAAAGTTGGGCTATGATATTACCGCCTTTATTGGAATCTTCTTACAAAAAAGTGCCTTGTACGACCAGGTAATGGCCAAGCTTAAAGCCATTCCGGAGATCACCAGCATTCATTATACAACGGGTAACTACAGCATGTTTACCAAGATTCACTGCAAAGACACCAACCACCTCAAGCAGGTGCTGCACGACAAGATCCAGCAGGTGGAAGGAATTGAACGTACGGAAACAATGATCTCCCTGGAAGAGAGCCTTGACCGCAGCCTGAATCTGACTTAACAGTCAGGTTGCGATTTCAACGTACAAAACAGAGTTGAATGCCCTCTATGAGCCGATAGAAAACATCTATGGGGAAATAAACCGGGCTAAGAACCTAAAAATCTCATTTTTGTTATAGATTTGTGGGTTTATAATCAGTCTAAATAGACTTTGTGAATGAGTAAAGATAATCAGGTTTTAGAGGAGTTGACCTCCAAGGAATACGAGCACGGTTGGACTACCAATATCGAGACGGATTCTGCTCCAAAAGGGTTGAACGAAGATATAATCCGCTTTATATCTGCCAAGAAGAACGAACCTGAATGGTTGCTGGAATGGCGTTTAAGCGCCTATCGTCAGTGGACCAAAATGAAGGAACCTACGTGGCCCAATGTGAAGTACCCTCCTATTAACTATCAGGATGTGATCTACTACTCTGCTCCCAAGCAGAAAGCAACTCCCAAAAACCTGGAAGATGTAGACCCCGAATTGATCAAGACTTTCGAGAAGCTCGGCATTTCTCTCACTGAACAAAAACGACTTACCGGTGTAGCGGTTGATGCTGTTATTGACAGTGTTTCCGTAGCTACTACTTTTAAAGAAACACTTGCTGAACTGGGAATTATATTCTGCTCATTCAGCGAAGCGGTTTTAAAACACCCTGACCTTATCAAGAAGTATATGGGTTCGGTTGTGCCCGTAAACGACAATTACTTTGCTGCTCTTAACTCCGCTGTGTTTACAGACGGATCATTCTGCTATATACCGAAGGGCGTTCGCTGCCCGATGGAGCTTTCTACTTACTTCCGTATCAATGCAGCCAACACAGGTCAGTTCGAAAGAACGCTGATTGTGGCCGATGAAGGTTCGTATGTAAGCTACCTGGAAGGATGTACGGCCCCGATGCGCGATGAGAACCAATTGCATGCAGCGGTGGTAGAAATTTACGCCATGAAAGATGCACAGGTAAAGTACTCAACAGTACAAAACTGGTACCCTGGCGATAAAGAAGGTAAGGGTGGTATCTATAACTTCGTTACCAAGCGCGGTTTGTGCTTTGGCGACAATTCCAAAATTTCCTGGACACAGGTGGAAACGGGTTCCGCCATCACCTGGAAATATCCGAGTTGTGTGTTAAAGGGCGACAACTCCATGGGTGAGTTCTACTCCGTGGCTGTTACCAACAACTATCAGCAGGCTGACACTGGTACGAAGATGATTCACATTGGTAAGAATACAAAGTCGCGCATTGTATCGAAAGGTATATCTGCAGGGCATTCGCAGAATAGTTATCGCGGACAAGTACATATTATGAAACGTGCCGAAGGTGCGCGCAACTTCTCGCAGTGCGACTCATTACTGATGGGCGACAAATGTGGTGCACACACGTTTCCCTATATTGATGTAGAGAATAACTCCGCCAAGATCGAACACGAAGCTACTACTTCCAAGATTGGTGAAGATCAGATCTTCTATTGCCTGCAACGCGGTATTGATGAAGAATCGGCCGTGGCTCTGATCGTGAACGGCTATGCAAAAGAAGTACTCAATCAATTGCCGATGGAATTTGCAGTAGAAGCACAAAAGCTGCTGGCATTGACACTGGAAGGAAGTGTGGGATAATTACATACCAAGACTATAAATAATACGAAGACTTAGACGCGAAAGAGATGTTAACGATAAAGAATCTGCAAGCAAAAATCGGTGATAAACAAATTCTGAATGGAATAAACCTGGAAGTGAAGCCCGGAGAAGTACATGCTATTATGGGGCCTAACGGTTCTGGTAAAAGCACGTTGGCTTCTGTTCTGGCGGGCCGTGAAGAATATGAAGTAACCGGTGGTGATGTTGAGTTTTTAGGCAAGAACCTGCTGGAACTTGAACCGGAAGAGCGCGCTCGTGAAGGTGTGTTTCTGGCCTTTCAATATCCGGTAGAAATTCCGGGAGTTAGCACCATCAATTTTATGAAGACGGCTGTTAACCAGATTCGTGAACATCGCGGACAACAGCCACTCGATGCGGTTTCATTTCTTGGTTTGATGAAAGAAAAAATGAAACTGGTAGAGATCGATCAGTCATTATTGAATCGCTCGCTCAACGAAGGTTTCTCCGGCGGTGAAAAGAAACGCAATGAAATATTCCAGATGGCGATGCTTGAACCCAAGCTGGCTATACTCGATGAAACAGATTCAGGTCTTGATATCGATGCGTTGAAGATCGTTTCCAATGGCGTGAATAAACTCCGTAACAAGTCGAATGCTGTGATTGTGGTTACACACTATCAGCGTTTGCTGGATTATATAGTACCTGACTTTGTGCACGTGCTCTATAAAGGCAAGATCGTGAAGTCGGGTACAAAAGAACTGGCACTTGAGCTTGAGGCGAAAGGCTATGACTGGATTAAGGATGAAGTTTCTGTCGCTTAATGTGTAGAGGATGAGTGTAGCTGCAACCGAAAAAAATATAACCGCCGAAGTAGCATCCGGGATCGAAAAGAGTTTGACCGGCGCTGCCAACCTGATGCTCAGGAAAGAAGCCCTCGATGCATTTCGCTCGCTCGGGTTTCCTGCCAACAAAGCAGAAGAGTATAAATTTACACCGATCACCCGTGCCCTGGAAAAGAACTTCAACCTCACGTTGAAAAATCCGGTGGCATCTGTGGTGGATATAGCGCCTTATCAAATAAAAGGACTTGATGCCAATGTGCTGGTTTTTATAAACGGTGTATTCTCAAAAGAATCGTCTTCTATTGTATCCAATGATCTTACCATCCTCACGCTGCAAGAGGCATTGAACGCAAAGAATGATGTAGTAGAGAAACACCTGGGCAATTATGCCGATTTCAGATCGGATGGATTAGCGGCCTGGAACACAGCTTCTTTCCACGATGGTGTTTTCATTCATGTTTCTGATAAAAAAGTAATTGACAAACCGGTGGTACTGTATCACATTCATGATACACAAAACGGCCAGGTTATATCGATAAACCGCAACCTCATTGTTGTAGGAAAAAGCAGTGAGCTGACGGTTATTGAAAAATTTGATTCCACAGGAGCTTCTGCCAATTTCTCGAACACGGTAACAGAAGCCGTAGTGGCAGAGAATGCCGGGCTGGAATTATACTTCATCCAGAACGATGCGGGTGCACGCTACCAGTTCGGACTTACGCAAATTCACCAATCGAACTTTAGCCGCGTCAATACCTATACATTTACGTTGAATGGAAAACTGATCAGAAACAACCTGCAGTTTACCCTGGACGGAGAAGGTATCGAATCGCACATGTATGGACTATATCTGTTGGCTAACGATACCCTGGCCGATAACCATACGGTGGTGGATCACAAGAAGCCCAACTCTTTCAGCAATGAATTGTATAAGGGCATCATGGGCGATAGCTCCAAAGGAGTTTTCAACGGTAAGATCTATGTTCGCCCGAATGCCCAAAAAACCAATGCATTTCAGGCTAACCGAAATATACTGCTTACAGACAAGGCAACGGTAAACACGAAGCCTCAGCTCGAGATATGGGCCGATGATGTGAAATGCTCGCACGGCTGTACTA
The DNA here is from genome assembly GCF_036786105.1 of Ohtaekwangia sp. Classification (NCBI taxonomy): domain Bacteria; kingdom Pseudomonadati; phylum Bacteroidota; class Cytophagia; order Cytophagales; family Fulvivirgaceae; genus Ohtaekwangia; species Ohtaekwangia sp. The sequence goes on along the minus strand of NZ_DAIQRQ010000021.1, from coordinate 57,811 downwards.
CCGGGCAACTGGATGAAGAGGCGCTCTTCTACCTGCAGGCGCGTGGTATAGCAAAAGATACAGCACAGGCCATGATGCTCTATGCTTTTGCAGGCGAAGTGCTGGAGAATGTGAAACATCCGGTGATTAAAGAATATCTCGACAACGTGATCAGCGAAAGATTACATAAAGATTTTTAGTATGACTTCTTCCTCTCCTGCTATAGATCGCAAACTGGACATCGATGCAATACGCAAAGAGTTTCCGGTGCTGCATCAACAAGTAAATGGTCGCGACCTGGTATACCTGGATAATGCGGCCACTTCGCAGAAACCGCTGAAGGTAATCAACGCGCTGATCGATTACTATCAGGGATACAACGCCAACATTCACCGTGGTATTCATACGCTGGCGGAGCGCGCTACAAAAGCATACGAAGAAACGCGCCATACCTTGAAGCGTTTTATCAATGCCAGGTCTGAACAGGAGATCATCTTTACCCGCGGTGTAACAGAAAGTATAAACCTCGTAGCGTCTTCGTATGGACGTGCCTTCATAAAAGAAGGTGACGAGATTATTGTATCGGGATTGGAACATCACTCCAACATTGTTCCCTGGCAGCTTGTATGCGAAGAGAAAAAGGCTACGCTCAAGACCATTCCCGTATTACCGGAAGGTGTGCTCGATCTTGATGCCTACAGGAAATTACTCTCATCAAAAACGAAGATCGTTTCGGTTAACCATGCTTCCAACAGCCTGGGTACTATAAATCCTGTAAAGGAAATTATAAAGCTTGCGCATGAAGCAGGCGCTGTAGTGTTATTGGACGGTGCACAATCAGGAGCGCATATCGAGATCGATGTGCAGGATCTGGATTGTGACTTCTACTGCCTGTCGTCACATAAGATGTATGGCCCCACAGGGACGGGTATTCTGTATGGCAAGAAAGACCTTCTTGAAAAGATGCCTCCCTATCAGGGTGGTGGTGAAATGATTAAGGAGGTAACATTTGAAAAAACAACATACAACGACCTTCCTTATAAATTCGAAGCGGGCACTCCCAACATTGCCGATGTTGTAGCCTATAAATATGCGGTAGACTTTATCAACGAACTCGGCAGAGAAGCCATGGCAGCTTATGAACATGAGTTGCTGAGCTATGCTACCGAACGCATTTCAAAATTGAAAGGTGTACAACTCATCGGCACCGCTCCTGAAAAAGTGAGCGTGCTTTCATTTACGGTAGAAGGCATTCATCACTTTGATATTGGTCAGATGCTGGATGCGCGTGGTATCGCGGTTCGCACGGGCCACCACTGCACCCAGCCGTTAATGACCTGCTTTGGTATTGAAGGAACTGTGCGGGCATCTTTTGCAGTTTACAATACAAGAAAAGAAATTGATCAACTGGCGGAGAGCCTGGAGCGGATCATTAATTTCATGAAGTAACAAATGACGGTAGACCAGATACAGGAAGAGATTATCAATGAGTTTTCGCTGCTGGACGGTGATATGGAGATGACAGTCTTTTATATCATGGAACTGGGGCAGAAACTCCCGGAAATGCCGGAATCGGAAAAGACTGAAGACAACGTTGTGAAGGGATGCCAATCCAAAGTATGGCTCACGGGAAAGATCGAAGACAACAAAGTCTATTTCGCAGCCGACAGCAATACGGCAATCACAAAAGGTCTGGTAAGTCTGCTGGTAAGGATTTTCAATGGGCAAACACCTGATACGATCCTCCACGCTGATTTGTATTTCATGAACAAGATTGGCATGGAACGGTTTATCGGAACACAGCGTTCCAATGGTTTTGCGGCGATGATCAAGCAAATGAAACTCTACGCACTTGCCTTTAAAACCAAACTGGAAGTAAAATCATGAGCGAGCAAGTTCAAAATATCAACCTGACCGAGACCTCTGTGCCCGACCTGCGCGATAAGGTTATTCAAGCGGTAAAAACGGTTTACGACCCAGAGATTCCGGTAGACGTATACGAGCTGGGATTGATCTACGAGATCAATGTGTACCCAATTAATAACGTATATGTTCAAATGACGCTTACCTCTCCTTCCTGCCCGTCTGCTGAAGTAATTCCGGGCGAGGTGGAACAGAAAATTAAAGCCATTGAAGGTGTCAATGATGTAAAAGTTGAAATTACCTTTGACCCACCCTACTCGCAAGATATGATGAGCGAAGCCGCAAAACTCGAACTAGGATTTCTATAATTTGTTATACTATCAGATTTAACTGAACATAAACTATGTATCCCGAACAATTAGTAGCACCCATGCGCACCGATTTGACAAGCGCTGGTTTTGCTGAACTAAAAACGCCTGAAGAGGTAGATAATTACCTGAAAGACAAGAAAGGAACGACCTTGCTGGTAATCAATTCGGTTTGTGGCTGTGCCGCCGGTGCTGCCAGACCCGGAGTAAAATGGGCCCTGCAATCGTCTCCCAAAAAACCAACCAACCTGGCTACCGTTTTTGCCGGCGTTGATAAGGAAGCGGTTTCAAAAGCAAGAGAATATACATTGCCGTATCCGCCATCATCTCCTTCGATAGCACTTTTCAAAGATGGAGAACTGGTGCACTTTGTTGAGCGCCACCATATTGAAGGCAGAAATGCCCAGATGATCGGCCAACATCTTGTAGAAGTTTTTGATGAATTCTGTTAATCAGATATAAAAATGAAAAGCGGGCTTCTACCCGCTTTTTTTGTCTTCATACTTCCGTTCCGCCTTAGGCAGTAGCCTGATCAAGGATGAGCCGGGTTTCTTCCAGGTCGAGCTCATATTCAATTCTTCTCAAAGCTTCATCGCCAATCTTGCCTTGCCTGCGCATTTGCAACAGGTCTTGTCGCTCTTTCTGCAGCAGTTCTTGCTGCAGCCTGTGAAACGCACGTATCTCCTCTTCATTCAGTTTCTTCTCCGTTTCATCTTTGCGCAAGCGCTGAATACGGATTTCGTATTTCGTTTTAATCTGGTTCAACACTTCATCGCTTAGGGATAGTGCATAGTTTTCTTCAATGTGCTCAATGATCGAAGAAGCAATCAGCAACCTGGCCCGCTGTTCTTCCTCCTGGTCTTTACCATCGGCTTGCAATCCAAACCAATTGATCAACGGTCGAAGGGTAAGACCTTGCAATACCAACGTTGAAAAGATAACACAGAAGGTAAGAAAGATGATGAGGTTTCTGTGAGGGAATGGTTCCGTTCCTTTACCGGTAAGCGGCAATGCCAGCGCTGCCGCCAGCGACACCACACCACGCATGCCTGACCAGGCTACGATCGTTGCGAGTTTAATATTCGTTTCCGGTTCACGCTCCCGTATCTTCCTGCTTAGCCATCTTGGTATATAGGTTCCCGGATATACCCAAATGATGCGGCCAACAATAACCGCGATGCTTATGATGATGGCATACTTCCACGCCCAGAAAGAATTGGCTCCTATGTTTTTTACAATTTCGGGAAGTTGCAGCCCGATCAGGATAAAGATTACGCCATTCAGAATAAACAAAACTGTATTCCAGGAACCGTATGCCTGCAGGCGCGTCTGCTGTGAAAACACTTCGCTGGAATTCCAGGCTACATATAGTCCGGTAGTCACCACAGCCAGCACACCTGAAACATGCACTGACTCGGCTACAAGGTAGGCCACGAAAGGTGCCAGGAAAGTGAGTGTCGTATCCGTAGTGGGATTATCAGGAGTGAATTTGTGAATCCATTTAAAAGACCAGCCGATCAGAAGCCCCAGTACAATACCCCCCGTAGCTACAATAAAAAATTGAATCCCTGCATCCCAAATGCTAAACACACCCGTACCAACTGCCACTACGGCATATCGATAGGCGATCAAACCTGTGGCATCGTTTACAAGGCTTTCACCCTCCAATATTGTAATCACGCGCTTGGGCACGCTGAGTCCTTTGGTCGCAGCGGTGGCCGCTACGGCATCGGGAGGAGAAATGATAGCGCCCAGCACAAATGCCTCCGCCCAGTTAAAACCAGGAATTACCATGTGTGCCACCCAGGCAACTGCACAAGTAGTGAAAATCACGCAGCCGGTGGCTAACAGAATGATTGGACGCTTGGCTGCTTTGAAATCCGGCCACGAAGTATTCCAGGCGGATGCATAGAGCACAGGAGGAAGAAAGACCAGAAAAACGATATCAGGATTAAGCGAGATAGAGGGCATTCCGGGAATCATGCCGATCGCGATCCCTGCCACTACCAGCAATATCGGATATGGAATTTTGATCTTGTCGGTCACCTCCGCGAGCGCGGTGACGACAGCAAGCAATATGATAACAATAGCAATATCCTGCATGCAGTGGGGTTAACAAATAAAGAGGCTAACGTTAATAACTGAACTTACCCAGAAATTCTTCGAGCTCTTCCTTCAGCGGCCGGTCGTTTGTTACGCCCAGCAATTTATTCACGTCTGCATTTACTTTTACATTCAGCTCATGCAGCCGCAGGTGCTGGTTGATAAAAATAAACTCGAGCGGTGGAATGAGCTCCTTCAGGGCATCCAATATATCAATTACTTTCAAATTGCGCTCAACCAGGTTGTAGGTTCCGCTTGCCAGACTGGCGGTGAGCAGATTGGCTAACGCAGAAGCCATACGGTTAATGTGAATGAACGTACGCGACTGTTTACCATCGCCTTGTATCGTGATCAGCTTGCTGAAATTGGCTTCAAAGGCAAACTTGTTGATCACGGCATCAAAGCGCATGCTGCGGCTATAACCGTATACATTTCCGCAGCGCATAATATAAGTGTCGATCTTGCTGGCCAGTCTGCGTACATGCTCCTCACCCCGCAGTTTGGAAATAGCATATAATGTTTGCGGATCAGCAGGTGTATTTTCATCGGCCGCTTCTTTTGAAGAGCCATACACTCCTGTGCTGCTGGTATAGATGAACCGCTTTACATTGCTTTCTTCCACAGCGTATACCAACTCGGCTGTGCCCCAGTGATTTACCTGTTCGTACGAATGTGCATCAGCACTGGCAAAAGGTGTAGTTACCTTGGCCGCCAGGTGATAGACTACATCTACTCCCTTTAAAACTTTTCGAAGGGCTCGCGAGTCCAGCAACTCTCCTTTTACAAATGTGATCTTCGTGTGGTTCTGAAGCCTGAGGCCCAGAAACATATTGTAGTTGGGGCGGCTCAGGTTATCGTATACTATTACTTGATCTACTTCGGTTTTTGCTATCAGAGCACTGATCAGCTCAGTGCCGATATAGCCGGCACCTCCGGTAACTAATACTTTCATCGTTAACTAAATACTGCTAGGAAAATTACTTGTTGATCAAATCTGTATGCAGCCCACACTCCACCTTATTCATACCAAACCAGCGTGCTTCACGCTCCTGCATTTCAGGGTCTAATTTACGGGTACAGGGTTCACAACCTATACTGATATATCCTTTTTCTTCCAGCGGGTGCTTGGGAAGATTGTATTCTTTCTGGTATTGCCAGATCATCCTGGCATTCCAGTCGAGCATGGGGTGAAACCGCGTACAGCCATGCTTCGCAGGTTGCTCTACTTTCATAGCAGCCCGCACAGCACTTTGATCGGCACGCACACCGTTAATCCACACATCGTGCGAAAGCAGGATGGCATCTGTTGGCTGGGTTTTGTTCAGATAGCAGCAGTGATCGGGATCGGATGTGAAGAGCAATCTGCCATCGGCATCGCGCTGCATAAATTTCGGAACGTCTGACTTCAGGTCGATAATGTTCAGCCCGAACTGCTCGCCGATGTAGTCTCTGAATTGCACCGTCTCCGGAAAATGATACCCTGTATTTATAAAATAGATCGGGATAGATCGGTCTATCCGGCTCAGGATATGGAGCAGCACCAGGCTGTGCGATTGGAACGAAGAAGTCGTAAAAAGCTTCTTGTCCTCCGCCTTGTAAGCTTCCAGTTTGGCCTTTATCTCTTCAAATTTCACTGCAACTCATCGATTAAGTAAAACATTCTAACTACCTAATAATCAAATTAACAAGAATAGAATAGTAAATAAATACTTTATCTTCTATATTCGGTTACCTTATTCCTAAACCTATCTACCCTTGAGCCCTAAATATCGCGTTCTTTTAGCAGTATTGCTCACACTGCTGGCGATTTGTAGCCAGGCCGTGTTTGGGCAAACCAAAATTGTCCAGAAAATAGTTCACATTGACCAGCTGACGGTAAATGTTTCACTCGACAAGCTTACTCCCCAGGATTGTCAGGCTGGCCCAGGAGGCATAGCCATTACCGTTACAGGTGGATCCGGCAAATATACCTATGCATGGTCAGGCCCTTCCGGTTTTATTTCCAAACTTGAAGATCTTTCCAACCTCAACGCAGGCACTTATACACTTCAGGTAAAAGATGGTGGTGATTGTATACTTACCGAATCGTGGGAGGTAAAAGCTACCTGCACATCAACGTGTGCCCTGCGGGATGTTGCTGCCATCACGCTCTCGAAAACCTGCAGCTCGAACGATGGCTCGATCAAAGTCACTATCAACGGAGGCTCGGGGTCTTACAGCTACCTATGGTATGACCAGGCCTTCAATATCATTGCGAACACAAAAGACTTGGCTGCCATATCGCCAGGAACTTACTACCTGGAGGTTGCTGACCTGAAGAACAGCACTTGTACCGCTACCTTCTATTATTCCCTGGAGTCAGCATTAAAGGTTGGCTACACTACCACCAGCAACACCCATTGTACTTCACCTTTTACCGGAAGTATTACAGCTGTTGTTACCGGAGGATCAGGCAGTTATTCTTATCAATGGCAATCCCCTGACGGGTCAAAAGCCACCAGCGCTACGGCCTCCGCCACCGGTTTACGAAGCGGCAATTATGTGCTTACGGTCACCGACAAAGTGCAAGGGTGCAGCGTGCAGAAATATATCTACCTCTCTAATGCAGCTGCAGCCACACTCGCTATAAATGAAACTGTAACACCGGCTACCCACTGCTCCCCTGCCAACGGCAGTATTGATATTGCAGTAAGTAATGGATCGGGGAATTATACCTATACCTGGTATAATCAATCAACCGGTGGATTTGCCAGTGCCACAGAAGATCTGGCCAATGCGACACCTTCCACCTATAGCGTGTATGTGGTTGATAATGTTTCAGGATGTTCCGTTTTCAAACAGTTTGATATAGCCAACAAAACCCAACCACCTTCTCTGAGCTTCACAAAGACCGACAATACCAGCTGCTCTACTCCTTTCAATGGTGCAATCGATCTGACCGTTACGGGCAGTAACAATTACACGGTACAATGGAGTAATGGGCAAACCACAAAAGGTATAGCTGCACTGTCACCGGGTACGTATGGTGTATCTGTTCTCGATAAAAGTACAGGATGCATAAATACCGTCACTCCTACTGATATACAAGCTGTTACCATTATCGATAACTCTGCGCAACCACTTTCAGTTAACATCGATGTGAGTATCAACAATACACAATGCATGACACCTTCCGGATCTGTGCAAGCCACCGTACTGTCACCTGCCGCGCCGGTAACAATCTCCTGGACGGGGCCGAACGGCTATACTTCCGACCAGGAAGACATCAGCGGCCTGGCGGCCGGCAATTATATACTTACCGCCACCCTGCAATGCAATACAGCTCCGGTCATTGATACCGAAGAGATTGTAACACAACAAAGTACCCTAGTCGAACTCGACCTGCTGACGATAATTTCCGATCGCGACAATAACCTGGACCCGGCCAGCATCGCCATTATCAAGATGCCTGAGAGTGGCGCTAGCGCATCCATCACTGCCAATCATAAACTCCGTATTCAGTATAAAGATGCTTTTTCAGGCACCGATAACATGACCATTCAGGCTTGCGACCTGATGAAGGCTTGTTCTTCCAATGTGATTACAATCAATGTGGAGGCTGCTCCGGAAGCCAGCAAGCAAGGTCAGGTAATCGTATATAACGCTGTAGCGCCCAAGAGTATAGGCGATAACAAGTTTATGCGCATTGAATACTTACCGCCTATCGATAATCGCGTGAGCATCTTTAATCGCTGGGGCGATAAAGTTTTTGAAGTTCAGAACTATACAAATGATCTTCCAGGAAAACGCTTTGAAGGATTGAGCGATCACGGTAAGGAGCTACCGAGCGGCACCTATTTCTACAAGATCGAATTTGCCGATGCCTCCTCACCTCTAACCGGATACCTGTCCTTAAAGCAATAACTGCATGAAGTATCTTTACCTGCTCTGGCTCCTGGCTGTGTTCACCTCAGCATTTTCCCAGGAAGATCCGCTCTATGCCCAGTACCTCAACAACCCACTCGTAATCAACCCGGCCTATACCGGTTTGAATAACAACTTCAATGCTTCTGTATCGTATCGCAGGCAGTGGAGTAATTTTGATGGGAGTCCGACCACGATCAATGTAAGTGCCCATTCATCGGTAAGCCATAACAAGATGGGACTCGGCATGTTAGTAGTGCAGGATAAGACGGGCGCGAACAAAAACACCGAAGCGTATGCTACTTATGCATACCGGCTCAATCTCAACGGCTCATCTCTATCCTTCGGTATACAGGCCGGCTTTATCAATTTCAAAACCAATAACGATGCGTTAAATACATACGATCCAACTGATCCTGCCTTTAGCAACAACCTGAATGTTACCAAGCCAAGCGTGGGTGCCGGGCTGATCCTGAACAGCGAACACTTTTTTGCCGGGCTCTCTATCCCGCGCATGCTACCATCTGCAACTATATTATCAGATGATAACACGGGCAACACGGTAAAGGCTCGCCTGTACGATCAGCATTACTATGGAGCTGCAGCCTATGTATTCTATTTGTCGCCACGGGTTCGGTTAAGACCTTCTGTGTTGGCCAAGTACGTTCCGGGAGCGCCACTGTCTGTTGACTATACGATGGCTATCAACCTGGATCAGAAATACTCAGCAGGGTTGTTTACCCGCAATGCCAATGCGTTTGGATTTTTGTTACAATGCAGGTTTGCAGATGCTTATCGCTTTGGATATGTTTTTGAAGTACCCGCAGGCAACGCTGTGGGCACACGCTTTAATACCCACGAGATCACGTTGGGAATAAACCTGGCACTCTTCAGTTTTCAAAATACGGCCCTCACAAACTTCTAAATTAAACCCGATTACAGAAAGTGAACTGAACCTTTTGAACCTAAACCTGTTTACCTTTATGACATGAAGATAAAGGTATCGAGGAAAGAACATTTTAACGCAGCCCATCGACTTTTCAATCCGGAGTGGTCTTCGGAAAAAAATCAGCAGGTATTCGGTAAATGCAGCAATCCTAATTTTCATGGCCACAATTACGAAGTAATCGTGAGCCTTACGGGAGAACCCGATCAGGCCACTGGCTATGTATACGACATGAAAGTGCTGAGCGATCTGATTAAAGAGCATGTGCTGAACAAGTTTGATCATCGTAACCTGAATCTTGATCTCGACTATTTTAAAGAACTTAACCCGACTGCTGAAAATATAGCGATCGTTATCTGGAGAATACTTCGGCAACAAATCGACTCAAAATTTGAATTGAAAATTACTTTGTATGAGACAGAAAGGAATTTCGTTGAATATCCGGCCAACTAGCCCCGAGGATGAAGACTTTGCGGAAGATCATGTAGGAACTTCTGCCGAAACTCCTCTCCGTCCGGACGCATTCGATATGGACGATGAAGAAAAGATCGAGCACATCGAAAAGCACTTTCGTGAGATTATGACCATACTCGGCCTTGATCTTACGGATGATAGTCTCAACGGTACACCGCGAAGAGTTGCCAAGATGTACGTAAAGGAAGTCTTCAGCGGACTCAATCCCAAGAATCGGCCGCACTCCAGGCTGTTCGACAATAAGTATAATTATGACCAGATGCTGGTGGAGAAAGATATTACGTTCTACTCTCATTGCGAGCATCACTTCGTGCCCATCTATGGCAAAGCCCATGTAGCGTACTTCTCAAGCGGTAAAGTAATTGGCCTTTCAAAAATTAACCGCATTGTTCAATATTTCTCTAAACGTCCTCAGGTACAGGAGCGTCTCACGGTGCAGATCGGCAAGGAGATGCAGCGCGTTTTACAGACCGCAGATGTCGGCGTAGTGATCGATGCCAACCATATGTGTGTGGCATCGCGTGGTGTAGGCGACACAAACAGTAAAACCGGAACCGCGTATTTTTCAGGTAAATTCCAGGACGAAAACATCAAAAGAGAGTTTCTTAATTATATAAACAGCAAATAGCAGGGATGGCCGGCTGTTAAAGTCATTAGGTGTTGTACCGGATTATTCAGGTATTCTGTCGGCACGACTTCTTTAATAGCTACTTTGGGTGTCTAAACCCAGAAAACCCCGCTATATGTCATTTGAACAAGAGATTCACGAGGAGGATTTCAGAAACGAGTTTCAGAAAGCCTTATTAAACATGGTATTCACAAATTACCATGTCGTTGACAAAATGAACGTTGTGTTTAAGAAACACGACATCACGCGGCAGCAGTACAATGTACTACGGATCTTGAAAGGTCAGTTGCCAGGTCATGCATCTATTAATCTTATTAAAGATCGCATGTTGGATAAAATGTCGGATGCATCCCGCATCGTAGAACGACTTCGTATCAAAGGTCTCGTTACCCGCGACTTCTGCGAAAAAGATAAACGCAGTGTTGAGGTAAAGATCACACAAACAGGTCTTGCTATACTTGACCGGATGCAACCGGAAGTAGACGCCTTCGAAGACATTTTACACAATCTCTCCGAGGACGAAATCCACCAGCTTAACATTCTGTTGGATAAAATAAGAGGTACTGATAAAGTAAAGCAGACGAATTCAAAGCAAACGCTAGCAGCAGAAACTTCTTCGCGATAAAAAATTTGCTACTTTAGCATCGCTTTAAATTTAAACTCTTATGGTATTCGATTTAGAAATGATCAAGGCTTTGTATGCCAATATGCCCGCACGCATAGCCAAAGCTCGAAAAGTTGTCAATCGTCCACTCACGTTGTCTGAAAAAATACTATACTCTCATCTCCACGAAGATCAAAAGCTGGAGAACTTTGGCCGCGGAAAATCATACGTTGATTTTGCTCCAGACCGCGTAGCGATGCAGGATGCAACGGCCCAAATGGCGCTGTTGCAGTTCATGTCTGCCGGAAGACCTAAGGTAGCGGTGCCGTCTACTGTACACTGCGATCACCTGATCGTAGCCAAGACGGGTGCTAAAGAAGATTTGATTACTGCTAATACAGAAAGTAAAGAAGTATTTGATTTCCTGGCTTCAGTATCCACTAAATATGGTATCGGATTCTGGAAACCAGGAGCTGGTATCATCCACCAGGTAGTGCTCGAAAATTACGCATTCCCTGGTGGTATGATGATCGGTACGGACTCTCACACCGTAAACGCCGGTGGCCTCGGTATGGTGGCAATCGGTGTTGGTGGAGCGGATGCCGTAGATGTTATGTCGGGCATGGCCTGGGAATTGAAATTCCCGAAGCTAATCGGTGTAAAACTTACCGGTAAACTAAGTGGCTGGGCTTCCGCTAAAGATATTATTCTGAAAGTGGCTGGTATCCTTACCGTAAAAGGCGGAACCGGCGCTATAGTAGAATACTTTGGCGAAGGTGCCGAAGCATTGAGCTGTACAGGTAAAGGAACCATCTGTAACATGGGCGCTGAAGTCGGAGCTACTACATCAACTTTCGGATACGATGAGTCGATGGAGCGCTACCTGATCTCCACCGGCCGTGCAGAAGTTGCTAAACTTGCCAACGGTATACGCGAGCATCTTACTGCTGATCCCGAAGTATATGCAGAGCCTGAAAAGTATTTCGACCAGATCGTTGAGATCAACCTGTCGGAGCTTGAACCACACCTGAACGGTCCGTTCACTCCAGACTTGGCTACTCCTATTTCAAAGATCAAAGAAGAAGCTGCTAAAAACGGCTGGCCTACTACTGTTGAAGTAGGATTGATCGGTTCCTGTACCAACTCTTCATACGAAGATATATCCCGCGCTGCGAGCCTTGCCAAACAAGTAGCCAGCAAAGGATTAAAAACCAAAGCGGAATTCACCATCACTCCAGGTTCAGAACAGGTACGCTATACAATTGAGCGCGATGGATTTATCGATACATTCGATCAGATCGGTGCCAAAGTATTTGCCAATGCCTGCGGACCTTGCATTGGTATGTGGAGCCGCGTAGGTGCAGAGAAGAAAGAGAAGAACACGATCGTTCACTCCTTCAACCGTAACTTTCAGTCGCGCAACGATGGCAACCCGAATACATTTGCCTTTGTTGCATCGCCTGAGCTGGTTACAGCATTGGCTATTGCCGGTGACCTGACGTTCAACCCTGAAACAGATTACCTGACCAATGAGCAGGGTGAAAAAGTAAAGCTTGACCCTCCTACCGGAGATGAGCTTCCTGCAAAAGGATTCGATGTAAAAGACCCTGGCTTCCAGGCTCCTGCTAAGGATGGCAGTAAAGTAGTAGTGAAAGTAAATCCTGCTTCAGATCGTCTGCAACTCCTCGATCCATTCAAACCATGGGAAGGTAAAGATCTGAAAGGTCTGCGCCTGCTCATTAAAGCAAAAGGTAAGTGTACTACCGACCATATCTCTATGGCAGGTAAATGGCTGAAGTATCGCGGTCACCTTGATAACATTTCCAACAACCTGTTGATTGGTGCTACTAACTTCTTCAACGAGAAGATCAATAGCGTTAAGAATGGTCTTACAGGTGAATACGATGAAGTACCTAAAGTGCAACGTGCTTATAAAGCCGATGGCATAGGATCGATTGTAGTGGGTGACGAAAACTACGGAGAAGGTTCATCACGCGAACATGCTGCAATGGAGCCACGCCACCTGGGTGTGCGCGCTATACTCGTAAAGTCGTTCGCTCGTATCCACGAAACAAACCTGAAGAAGCAAGGTATGCTCGCGCTTACTTTTGCCAACAAGGAAGACTATAACAAGATTAAAGAAGACGACTCTTTCGATATCGTTGGTCTTACCACATTCGCTCCGGAGAAGCCACTCACACTGGTAATTCACCATAGCGATGGTTCTGAAGAAAGCATTTCCGTTAACCACACGTACAATGCAAACCAGATTGAGTGGTTCAAAGCCGGATCTGCACTGAACCTGATGGCGAAGAAGTTTGCTGCCGAGAAAAAACCTGCTGCTAAAACAGAGGCTCCCGCTCCAAAATCTTCCGCTCCAGCTCCTGTCAGACCTGTTGCCAGTAAACCTGCAACAAAAACAGCAGCACCCAAGCCAACAGTGGCACCGAAGAAAACTACAGCAGCACCGAAGAAGGCTACAGTAGCAAAGGCTGCTCCTGCCAAGAAGACAACAGCTGCTAAAAAAGCTGCAAAGAAAACGGTAGCCAAAAAAGCAGCACCGAAGAAAGCCGCTAAAAAAGTAGTAGCTAAAAAGGCTGCTCCTAAAAAGGTGGCCCCGAAGAAAGCTGTGAAAAAAGTTGCTAAGAAAGTGATCGCTAAAAAAGCCGGTAAGAAACCGGTAGCTAAAAAATCACCGAAGAAGGTGGTAAAAAAAGCAGCTAAAAAGAGGAAATAGAATAACGAGGCCCCGGTAAATCCGGGGCTTCTTTTTTATAGATGTTTACGTTAGCTTCGGGCAAAATTCAAGTCCGTGCAATACGATGTTATAGTGATTGGAGGTGGCGCTGTCGGTCTGGCCACTGCCCTGCAACTCACCAGCCGAAATTCCAGGCTTAAAGTAATTGTAATCGAAAAAGAGAATGCTGTCGCCAACCATCAAACCGGTAATAACAGCAACGTCATTCACTCCGGTATATACTATAAACCCGGAAGTTTGAAAGCCCGAAATTGTATTCACGGCTACAACCTGCTTCTTAACTTTTGCCGCCAGCATGATATACCACACAACATCTGCGGAAAAGTGATTGTCGCTACTGATGAGAAGGAGCTTCCCCTGTTAAAGAATATATACGATCGCGGATTGCAAAACGGCCTTCAAAATCTTAAGATGCTAAATGCTTCTGAGCTGAAAGAATATGAACCTCACGTTGCCGGCATCGCCGGTATACATGTACCACAGACAGGTATCGTTGATTACCGTATGGTAGCCGAGAAATATGCCGAAGTATTTCAGCAACAAGGTGGAGAATTGAAGCTCGGCGAGAAAGTGATCGATATACAATTCGATAGCGACAAGGTGGTGGTGGCTACACAAAAGGCAAGCTATACCGGTAAGCTGGTGGTGAATTGTGCCGGACTATATTCGGATAAAATTGCGCGCCTTACTTCTTCCCATGTAAATGTAAAGATCATTCCCTTCCGTGGTGAATACTATAAGCTTAAGAAAGAGAAAGAATATTTAGTAAAGACACTGATATACCCGGTGCCCGATCCGAACTTCCCGTTCCTGGGCGTGCACTTCACAACGATGGTAGGCGGTGGTGTAGAGTGCGGACCAAATGCCGTACTCGCTTTCAAGCGTGAAGGCTATAAAAAATCGGACATCAACCTTGCAGAACTCGGTGAAACACTGGCGTGGCCGGGCTTCCGTAAAATTGTAGCGAAGTACTGGCGAACCGGCATAGGCGAAATGCATCGCTCTTACTCCAAAGCGGCATTTACCGAAGCGCTTCAAAAACTATTGCCGGAAATTAAAGAAGAAGACCTCATGGAAGGCGGAGCCGGAGTGCGTGCCCAGGCCTGCGACAGAACAGGCGGCCTGCTGGACGACTTCATGATTCTGGAAGAAAAACAAGCTATCAATGTCTGCAACGCTCCTTCCCCTGCCGCTACATCTTCACTGTCTATTGGAGAGACAGTGGCTGAGCTGGTGGAGAAAAGACTTTGATATCCGTGAACAGTTAACCGTTACAGGTAAATTGAAAATCTATTAACGATTAACGTGTAACTTATAACGGATCTGCAGGCTACCTGATTGGCGAACGAAAATGAAGCCCTCTTTTTCTAAGAGCTTGATTAATTTTAGGCTTCATCCAACATTTCGGTTGTAAGCCTGGCTATCTCCTCTTCCATAATTGTATCTAAGTACAATTGAACTGCATCCTTCAAATTCTCCAATGCTATTGCGGGAACCTTACCATGCGTATGGCATCCTGGCAGCTCAGGGCACCAGGCATGAAATTCATTCCCGTCTTTTTCGATCTTGCCCGATAGCGATTAACTGATAACGGATATGCAATTCTGTGAGATCTGTGGAAAAAAAAATTATCCGCTAACTGTAAGCATCACACCCACAATTAACGGATAACAATTCGCCGATAACGACTAAACTGATAACTCAATCGTATCGCCTGCGCTGAAAGTGCCAGAAGACTTTCCGTCTTCCGGACTTCCGGACTTATTCCTTATCTCTTCTTCGCCTTTTTTGGCGGAGCTTTCTTCGCTGCTTTTTTGGCTGGCTTGGCCGAAGAGGCCTTGCTGCTCGACTTGGATTTTTTTGGTGGGCTCGCTTTTTTGCTGGTGGCTTGGGGCCTGGCTTTTGCTTTCTCCTTTTTCACCGCCTGCTTTTTCGGGCTCGCCGAAGAGGCTGACTTGGCCGTCTGCTTCGACTTCGGGCTCAGATTCGAACTCAATTTTTTTTTTGACGACTGATCCGTGTCAGTAGTCTCTGTCAAAGCACTCTCTTCATCACCTTCTTCCAAACCGGTTTCTTCTTCCTGCACCAGGTTTACTTTCGTTACCTTGTACTGAGAAAGTTTATTACCCACGGCCTTCCAGCCTTTGATATCTACAACCTCTTCGAGGTTCACAACTTCTGTTACCTTCGGTTTATCTTTAGCTTTCACTACCTCCACTTCTACTTCCGGTGTTTCAGAGGTGGTTACGGCCACGAGGCGTGAGCCGATGCCTTCTGAGATAAATCCAAATTCCTTATCGAGTGTAGTCGTTTCAATCATAAAGCGCTTCGCCATATACTGCTTGCTCTCGCCATCTACGTACACAGCCGATATAGCTTTTTCAGGATTGAATCTCTCTACGTGCAACGTCTTCTCCGGATCAAAACGATTGGTAAGTTCATAATTCGTGATCTTGTAAGAACCATTGCGGTAGAAAGTGATAAGCTTATCATCAACATCGAACTTGCCCAGATAGCGCCCGCGCTTCTCTTTGTTCAAACGACCTGCATCGGCATCGAACCAGAGGTCAAGTTTACTTAGAGTCGATCCCCCCGCTTTGAGGAAGTCAACCTTACGAACCGGGTATGGTGTAAGTATATTTCCGCGAGAGCTTCTGCCCTTTATTTCCAACTCGGCAAAGTCGTACGTAAATATCTTCTTGCGCGCGGTACTGGATTGCGAAAGTTTTACTTCTACTTTCTCCGCTTCGCCATTCGGATTTCCACTCACATAGAGAATGCGGGAGTTCGGATTGCCCTGCGTCAAATCATACTCCTTATCGCGGGTAACACCTGGTATATTGAAACGCTTCGCGAAGCTCTTACCTCCTTTTCCATCGGCATAGATCACATTATATACCATACGATCGTCACCTTTCTTCCAGATGCCTACATACAGTATATCTTTACCCATGAAGACTTTATCCTGGATACGCGACACTCTCGCTTTACCATCCTTGCGGATCACGATTACATCGTCAAGATCAGAACAGTCGCAGATATACTCATCTTTCTTCAAACCATATCCAATGAAGCCATCAGCGCGGTTCACATATAACTTCTGGTTGTTTGCGATAACTTCCACAGCCGTAACAGACTGGAAGCTCTTGATCTCTGTTTTACGCTCGCGACCTTTGCCATATTTCTCAAGTAGTCGCTGGAAGTAAGCAATAGCAAAATCAGTCAGGTTCTTCAGGTGATGTTCTGTTTCCTTCAGTTCTTTCTGAAGATCGCGCAGCATCTCATCTGCTTTGAATGAGTCAAATTTGGAGATACGCTTGATGCGTATTTCCGTGAGCCGTACAATATCATCTGTCGTAATCTCGCGATAGAATTTCTTCTTGTGAGGTTTCAGTCCCTTATCGATCGTCTGAATTACTTCTTCCCAACTTTCCGCTTCTTCAATGTCGCGGTATATACGGTTTTCGATAAATATCTTTTCGAGTGATGAGAACAGGATCTTCTCCATCAGCTCTGAACGTTTGATCTCCAGCTCACGCTTCAGGAGTTCTACGGTTTGATCCGTATTGGCTTTCAATATCTGGTTCACCGGCATGAACCGTGGCTTGTCGTCCACAATCACGCAGGCATTCGGCGATATCGATATTTCACAATCCGTAAATGCATAAAGGGCATCGATCGCTACTTCCGGAGATTGCCCTGGCTGCAATTGCAATTGGATCTCTACATTGGCAGCTGTATTATCAATCACCTGCTTTACCTTGATCTGGCCTTTCTCACTCGCCTTCACGATCGACTCCATGAGAGATGTTGTGGTGGTTGAGAAAGGTATCTCCTTGATAACAAGCGTCTTTTTGTCAAGCACATCAATCTTGGCTCTCACCTTGATCTTCCCTCCTCTCAATCCCTGGTTGTAATCGCTGAAGTCAGCAATACCTCCGGTGGGAAAGTCAGGGTATATTTTCGGATTCTTACCCTTCAGTATATCAATAGAAGCCTTGATCAGCTCGCAGAAGTTGTGCGGCAAAATTTTGGTTGAAAGACCTACCGCTATACCTTCTACTCCCTGCGACAGCAACAGCGGAAACTTTACCGGCAGCGTAACCGGTTCTTTCTTACGACCATCGTACGACAATTGCCATTCGGTAGTCTGCGCGTTGTAAACAACATCGAGCGCAAACTTCGAGAGGCGCGCTTCTATATAACGTGGCGCTGCTGCACCATCGCCGGTGCGAACATCTCCCCAGTTACCTTGTGTTTCAATGAGCAGATCCTTCTGCCCTATATTTACGATTGCCTCACCAATGGAAGCATCACCGTGCGGGTGATACTGCATGGTGTTACCAATCACGTTCGCTACTTTATTGAACCGGCCATCGTCCATCTCTTTAAGTGAGTGCATGATTCTGCGCTGCACGGGCTTGAACCCGTCTTCCAGCCGCGGAACGGCACGCTCCAGAATTACATACGAGGCATAATCGAGAAACCAGCTTTCGTACAGACCATCGATCGCAATGGAGTGGATTACATCTTCACCTGTACCGCCACCGTTGCTTGGTTCTTCGTTCGACTCGTTGTCGTGGTTTGCTTTCGGGTTGTCTTTCTTACTCATGACCGATTAAAAAAATGTCTTCAATACTATGCTTCTACTTCTTCCTCTGTTTTTTCTTCTGCCACCCCTTCTACCTTATCCAGTTCAATGCGCAGGTTCTCAATAATAAAATCCTGACGTGTAGGCGAGTTCTTGCCCATATAGAACTCCAATATCTTCTGCAGGTGGCTGTCTTTATGCAGCAACACCGGCTGAAGACGAATATTCTCTCCGATGAAATTTCCAAACTCATCCGGCGATATCTCTCCTAATCCTTTGAAGCGGGTAATCTCCGGTTTGCTTCCAAGCTTCCTGATGGCAGCCTGCTTTTCTTCATCGCTATAGCAGTAGATGGTTTCTTTCTTGTTACGCACCCGGAACAGCGGAGTCTCCAGAATGAATACATGGCCAGCCTTTACCAAATCGGGGAAGAACTGCAGGAAGAACGTCATCAACAACAGGCGAATGTGCATACCATCCACATCCGCATCGGTAGCGATAATTACTTTATCGTAACGAAGTCCATCGAGACCGTCTTCAATATTCAAGGCGTGCTGCAGCAGGTTGAACTCTTCGTTCTCATACACAACTTTTTTAGTAAGACCGAAACAGTTCAACGGCTTACCGCGCAAGCTGAATACGGCTTGTGTCTCCACATCACGCGACTTGGTAATAGAACCACTGGCCGAGTCACCTTCGGTAATGAAGATCATGCTGCCGGCACCTTTTGGATTCTTTTCATCGAAGTGATAGCGGCAGTCCCGCAACTTACGGTTGTGCAGGTTTGCTTTTTTGGCACGCTCGTTCGCCAGCTTTTTGATACCGGCGATCTCCTTGCGTTCACGTTCTGATTGCTGAATGCGTTTCTTCAATGCATCAGCTGCAACCGGGTTGGTATTCAGGTATATCTCCAGTTCTTTGGCAACAAAGTCGCCTACGAAACTTTTAATTGGCTGCCCTCCTTCCGGAGCAGTATGAATCGATCCGAGTTTAGTTTTAGTCTGCGATTCGAATACAGGTTCCTGCACACGCACGGCAATTGCACCAATGATACTTGCACGGATATCGGCAGCATCAAAATCGGTTTTATAAAATTCGCGAACACCTTTTACAACGCCTTCACGGAACGCTGCGAGGTGCGTACCTCCTTGTGTAGTGTTCTGGCCGTTCACAAAGGAGTAGTATTCTTCTCCGTACTGGTTGCCGTGGGTAAGAGCAACTTCAATATCTTTTCCTTTCAGGTGAATGATCGGATAGCGAAGATCATCAGCATCAGATTTCTGTCTGAGCAGATCGAGCAGACCGTCTTTAGAAAAGAACTTCTGTCCGTTATAATTTATGGTAAGACCGGCATTGAGGAAGGCGTAGTTCCACATCAAGTCATCCAGGTATTCCGGAATGAAGTGATAATTCTTGAACATCGTGCTATCCGGCTCGAACTCAACATACGTTCCGTTCTTCTCCTCGCTCTTGCCGGGTTTCGGATCGTTCACCAAAACGCCTTTCCTGAACTCTGCCAGTTTCTGCTGGCCTTCGCGGAATGCCTGCACTTTAAAATAGCTCGACAAAGCGTTCACCGCTTTTGTACCGACACCGTTCAGACCTACGGATTTCTGGAAAGCACCGGAATCGTATTTCGCACCCGTATTAATCTTGGACACAACATCCACGACCTTTCCGAGGGGTATACCACGGCCGTAGTCGCGAACGGTAACTTTAGATTCGGTTATCGTTACATCGATCGTCTTTCCGTAGCCCATCATGTGTTCATCGATACAGTTATCGACTACCTCTTTTACCAATACATAAATACCATCGTCCTTGGATGATCCGTCACCGAGTTTACCGATGTACATACCCGGACGCAGGCGAATGTGTTCACGCCAGTCGAGCGACTTAATGCTCGATTCATCATACGTAAACATGGAAGATTCTTTCTCCGATTTTGCCATAGCACGAATAGGATTTAGCGTTCAGAAAATTGAAGACTAAAAAATTCAATATCAAAGTTTAAAAAATCTGCTGCTTCATGAAAACCTGCAAGCGAAAGGATCGCCTGTTGGGCCGCAGCAAAATATCTATCTGGTTCTAATAAAATGAATTTTAAAGTCACTTCAAGGGATTCAATAAAAACTCTAATTACAAAAATGAATAAACTACTATACTGTAATCAACTGTGTAGCAAGAGCTAAAATCAGCTCAACTAAACTGATTGATTTGATGATTTCTTGTCGAAAAAGCGCACAAAAGGCCAGCTGATCGCCCACAATGCGACCAGTCCTACACTACCATAGATTGCAAAGCCAATGCGGCTAAAGTCGAAACGTTCATCGCTGTTATAGGCATTGATCAGGAATAAGCCCACCACGAAAAAGAAATTAATAGCGATAATAAGTCCGTAGAACCATGCACGAAACGTATGATCTTTTTTATACAAACTTGAAATCAAATACACTAACACGTTGATAATGGTGAGGAATGCTACCACGATGTAAAAGAAAACATCACGCGTAAGCAGCACCGTTTCGATACCTTCCTGCTGCACAATAACATTCTCCGGCAGGTCGGCATATACATACAGCAAGGCAGCCAGCACACCCAGCAACGAGAAAAACCACACTGCCCGAAAGATCTTAAAAATCATATTACGTCCTCAATTTTGGCGCAATTAACCACCATCATTTTTAACAACCAAGAAATTAGAAGACACTTCTCCCCTTGCATCTCACAACACAATAGCCTTCCTTTGTTGTTAAATAAACGCATCGGGGTGCCACTTGTGGCTGAGATTATACCCGGGGAACCTGATCTGGTTAGTACCAGCGAAGGGAATGCTAAGCTTCGATTTTACTTTTTACGGGTAATAAGATAGTGAGCCGCATTCCTTTTGGATGCGGCTTTTTTTTTCACTTAAAATTGAAGCTATGTCTTTTAACCTCGTCACACAAAATCTGAGATCGTGGCAGAACCGGAAAGAATGGTTCTTCAACCGCGAGCATACCGACACATACGAGTTGTGGTATGAAGGCCGCTACAAGCGTGCAGAGATCTGGCAGAAGAAAATCATGGGCGATTTGGTATTGAGCGATCCCCGCATCCGCACGCTCCTGGAATTTGGCTGTGGCACTACGCGGTTCACCCGCTGGTGGCACAACATCGGCATTGAAGCTACCGGTGGCGACCTCTCTCCTTTTATGCTGGGGCAAGGTGCACAGTTATTCAAAGGCGACCTGGTGCTGGCAGATTCGCACTATATGCCCTTCAAAGACAAAACGTTCGATGCCGTTGCCTTTATTACCACTTTTGAATATTACCGCGACCCGGTTCAGGTAGTGCGTGAAGCTGCACGGGTGAGCCGTCATGGTATTTTCTTCGGCATGATGAACCGGAACTCGCCCAAGATCGTACGCAGAAGAGTACAGCAGTTCTTCGGCAAGAACCCATTCTATGTAACTGCTACGTTTCACACTCCGGCAACGCTAACCAGAGTCATACACAAGGCGCTGCAGGGAAAAGAATATACCCTCGAATGGAATTGTACCGGATTGCCCAAGTGGTTCCCGGTTCAGCAGTGGAAAGTACCATACGGTGATTTCTTCGGACTTCATGTAAAATTCAAAGAATGATTTATGGACACACTGGAAGCAACTCAATTTCCGGACACCGGGAAGATTCAGAACAGTTTCTTTAAAGAGAGGATATTTCCCTTCTGTGGTGCAGCACGGAGGGAAGTAATGATTGGACCGGAATATGGCGTGGACATTTCGCTGGTAAGTCTGCCCAACGGATTAGCCATGGCCATGACGAGCGATCCGCTGTCGCTCATACCAACACTCGGTCTGCGCGAATCTGCCTGGCTATCGGTGCAACTGATGGCCAACGATATGGCCACCACCGGCTTTGCCCCGCAATATGCACAGTTTACCCTGAACCTGCCCACAACGCTTGAGGTAGACGACTTCGAACAATACTGGCGCTATATACATGAGTTTTGCGCACGGCTAGGAATTGCCATTACCGGCGGACATACCGGACGATTTGAAGGTTTGCAATCTACCGTTGCAGGCGGAGGCACTATGATCACCCTTGCTCCAGGCGAGCAGATTATTACCAGTAAAGGCGCCAGACCGGGCGATATATTGATCATGACCAAGCAATGCGCACTGATCGCCACCTCCATCCTCGCCCTGAGCTTTCCGGAAACAGTAAAGAAAGGATGTGGAGCAGCTGTTCAACAACAGGCCGCTTCTTTATTTTATGAGACCAGTGCCGTGGAAGCAGGGCTGATTGCAGGAGAAATTCACCGACACACTTTTGCCGTAACGGCCATGCACGATGTTACCGAAGGTGGTGTACTAGGGGCTATTATTGAGCTTGCTCATGCTTCGGGCTGTGGTGTAGAGGTAAATGGCGACAACATTCCAGTAGGGCATGCGCAACAATTGATCGGAAAGTTATTCAACATCGATCCGCGATTTTGTGTTGGAGCCGGCTCGATGATTATCACCGTTAAACCGGAAATTCTGGAACCGCTTCTTAAAAAATTTGCCAGCCAGAAAATCCAGGCTACTGTTATCGGCAAAATTACCGAACCGGCTAACGGTCTGATACTTTCTGAAGATGGTACACAAAAAAAGCTGCAACATCCCGGGGCTGATCCTTATTGGAACGCATTCTTCCAGGCATTACAACTTGGGTGGAAATGAGCACGGATCACCTGACAATAAGTATATTATGAGTAAGCCCAATATTCATGGCGGTCTATACCTGGTGGTTGATCCTTATCCCGGTCAAGAGCATGTACTTCCCCGTCTCAAGGAAGCGATCGAAGGTGGCGTTGATGTTATTCAGTTATGGAACCATTGGCACCCACAACAGGATCAGCAAAGTTTTATCAATGCCACTCTATCGCTGGCTCAGCCAACCGGTGTACCGGTGTTGATACACGAAGCATGGCAATGGCTGCAGACCACTGCTTTGAACGGAGTACATTTCGATTCTATCCCTGCTGACTGGCCGGAGATGCAAAAGATAATAGGCCGGCCTTTTATAACCGGCATCACCTGCGGTAATGATTCTGCACGCATAGACTGGGCCATCCATCATGCTGACTATATATCGTTCTGCTCAATGTTCCCTTCTTCTTCTGCCAATAGCTGCGAGATCGTTTCACCTTACATCGTGGAGCAAACGAGAAGCAGAACCAGCATGCCTATTTTCGCTGCCGGTGGCATAACTACCGAAAATGTACCCGGACTCTTGTTGCTGGGTATAGATGGCGTGGCCGTGATCTCGGCGATCATGAAAGCCGATGATCCGAAAGAAGCCACACAAAACTTCAAGCATCGATTGGAGAAAAATTTATACTAAGATATAGCGAATCAACTTTACAATCTCATCACATGAAAACCTCATTGCTTTCCAAGCTCGCCTGTCCGTTCGACAAGAATGACCTGGAACTCAAAATATTCAAACAAGATCAGGACGACATCATGGAGGGTATTTTTACCTGTACACATTGCAAGCGGTACTATCCGATTATCTACGGCATCCCGATCATGTCGCCAGATGAGTACAGAGAGAAGTCGCTGGAACATCCTGTCTTACACCGCTGGGGCTTGCAACTGGAAGGAGACACATCCACATTTCGGTTACTCCCTGCCAGAGAGGAAATTGAAAAATGACCGCGGAAAAAAGTGCGTCTGTAAAAACTTGTGATAAATTGCGCCCTTTAAACGTAAAAAAAGATCATGAGTGAGTTACTACAGACCGTTCACGCAAAGGCAGAAAGCTGGCTTAACAGTCGCGCCATCGATAATGCTACCAAGGCAGAAGTAAAAGCACTTTTAAATAAGGAAGACTCAAAGGAACTGATCGATAATTTCTATAAAGATCTGGAGTTTGGTACAGGCGGACTACGTGGCATCATGGGTGCAGGCTCCAACTGTATGAACAAATATACTGTTGGCGTTGCTACTCAAGGGCTTGCCAATTACCTGAATAAAACTTTCCCGGGCCAGGAAATCAAGATCGCCATAGCACACGACAGTCGTAACAACAGCAGTACGTTTGCCGAAGTAGTGGCAGCCGTTTTTTCAGCCAACGGCATCAAAGTATATATGTTCAATGAATTGCGCCCCACTCCCCTGCTCTCGTTTGCCATTCGTTATCTGCAATGTCAATCCGGTGTGGTGATTACAGCATCGCATAACCCGAAAGAATATAACGGCTATAAGGCTTACTGGACCGGTGGCGCGCAAGTGGTTCCTCCTCACGATAAAAATATCATTGAAGAAGTAAAAGCCATCACTTCATTTGAACAGGTAAAGTTCAAACCCATACTTGCCAACATCCATCTCATTGGTGATGAGGTAGAACAGGCCTATTACGAAGAAGTAAAAAAGATCATCCCCAACCATGACGTAATTGCCCGGCAGAAAAATATTCCGCTGGTATATTCCAGTCTTCATGGAGCTGGTATTACCATGGTGCCTGAGTGTTTGAAGCAGATCGGTTTCACCAACATTCACATTGTAAAAGAACAGGAAGAACCCGATGGTGATTTCCCAACCGTAAAATCTCCCAATCCGGAAGAACAGTCAGCCATGGAGCTTGTTATCAAGCGTGGTAAGGAAGTAAATGCAACGATGGTAATGGCTACCGATCCGGATACAGATCGTGTAGGTATGGGAGTTCGCAAATCAGACGGAGAATTTATTCTATTGAATGGCAATCAGGCTTTCAGTCTCATGATGTATTTCATCATGAAAAATCTGAAAGACAAAAACAACACCTATATCGCCAAAACCATTGTTACCTCCGAGCTCATCGATATGATGGCCGCACGCTTCGGCGTTGAATGCTATAACACGCTAACCGGATTCAAATATATAGCAGAGCTGATGGGTAAACTTGAAGGCAAGAAGAAATTCGTTGCCGCTGGTGAAGAAAGCTATGGCTATATGGCGGGCGATTTTGTACGCGATAAAGATGCCGTATCATCCTGTGCATTCTTTGCTGCCATGGCCGCGAGCGCTGCGGATGAAAGCAAATCCATGTACGACTGGCTGATCGATATGTACGTAGAGTTCGCCTACTATAAAGAGGCACTGCTGAACGTGACCAAAAAAGGTCAGCAAGGTGAGCAGGAAATCAAAGCTATGATGGAGAAGTTCAGAAACAATCCTCCCGCTACCATCATTGGAAGTCGCGTAGTTCGATTGCTCGACTATAAAATTCTGAAAGAGAAAGATTTGCTCACCGGCAAAGAAAGTGACCTTGATTTTCCGAAGTCAGATGTGCTCCAGTTCTACCTCGAAGACGGCACTAAAGTATCTGTGCGTCCGTCTGGTACGGAGCCCAAGATCAAGTTTTACATCAGCGCCCACGCGCCACTGGCGTCACGCGCGGACTTCGAAAAGGTAGATCAGCAACTTGATGTCAAAATCAAAGGCATAGAGCAATATCTTTTGAGTGTCTAGGTTAATACGTGTTTAGGTGTGTACGGTTCAAGCCTCCCAACATAAACATGTGCACGCGTAAACACCTAAACACGTAAACCCCTATCTTTGCGGGCTTGATCATGAAAAAAGTCGCTTTTTATACGCTGGGTTGCAAACTGAATTATTCAGAGACCTCCACTATTTCCCGCATGTTCGAGGAAAAGGGCTATAAAAAGGTCGATTTTACAGATACTCCTGATATTTTCATCATCAACACCTGCTCGGTAACGGAAAATGCCGACAAGAAATGTCACAAGATCGTACGCGAAGCACGCGGTATATCGCCTGAAGCCTATGTAGCCATTATCGGTTGCTATGCACAGCTCAAACCACAGGAGATATCCGAAATACCAGGCATAGATGCCGTTTTAGGAGCAGCAGAAAAATTCCGGTTGGTGGAATTACTCGATGGTTTTGTAAGAAAGCCCCAAACTGAAGTATTTGCTTCTGATGTCGAGCAGGCCAACACTTTCAATACCTCCTACTCGATCAACGATCGCACCCGTACTTTTCTGAAAGTGCAGGACGGCTGCGACTATTCGTGCACCTTCTGCACCATTCCACTGGCCCGCGGCAGCAGCCGAAGCGACAGCATTCAAAATATACTCAAGACAGCACATGAGATCGCAAAGACCGAAGTTCGTGAGATCGTATTAACCGGTGTAAACACAGGCGACTTTGGAATCCAAAACGGCACACGTATAGAACGCTTTGTTGACCTGGTGAAAGCGCTTGATAATGTTGATGGAATCGATCGGTTTAGAATTTCATCTATCGAGCCCAATCTCCTGACGGATGAAATCATTGAGTTTGTAACAACATCGAAAAGATTCGTTCCTCATTTTCATATACCACTCCAGTCCGGCTCTAACAAGATTCTGAAACTCATGCGCAGACGCTACTTGCGTGAGTTGTATACCGATCGTGTGGCGAAGATCAAATCACTCATGCCACACGCTTGCATCGGTGTTGATGTGATTGTGGGCTTTCCTGGCGAAACACAGGATGACTTCCTGG
This sequence comes from Ohtaekwangia sp., assembly GCF_036786105.1. Taxonomy (NCBI): domain Bacteria; kingdom Pseudomonadati; phylum Bacteroidota; class Cytophagia; order Cytophagales; family Fulvivirgaceae; genus Ohtaekwangia; species Ohtaekwangia sp. Next base: position 31,075 of record NZ_DAIQRQ010000021.1, on the reverse strand, counting down.
AGACATACCAGTTTTTGAATGAACTGGATATATCCTACCTCCACGTGTTTACATACTCCGAACGGGAGAACACGCCTGCAGCGATAATGCCTGGATCTGTGCCCGGAAACCAGCGGGCAGATCGTTCCAAAATGCTGCATATTCTTTCTGATAAAAAGCGAAGGAAATTCTATGAAGACAACCTGGGCCGTGAATCCACTGTGTTGTTTGAGAATGACGTTGAGAATGGTATGATGCATGGATTCACGGAGAACTATATTCGCGTTACGGCCAAGTACGATCCGATTCTCATCAATGAATTAAAGCGGGTAAAACTGATCGCCATTAACAATCTCGGTCTTGTTGAGGTTGAAGACACTTTCTCTGAAGTGTTGGCACACTGATTCGTTCGTGCGTTTTTCCAGGTAAGATTACTCGTAAGGTTTCGCTCCTCTCAGGTACATTTTGGGAATTTTGATCAGCATATTGTGGAGATAATTCCATCTTCTTACACCGTGCTTTATAGGCTTAGTCTCAAAAAATTACCTTCTGTGATCGCTATATATTTGTATCACATTTAGGGTTACAAAAAGAAATAAGCGGAGCCTACTCAAACCTGCTTAATCAAGAAAAGAGAGAACCAAGGTCAACGAAGTTGGAAGTGCTGGGTTCTCTTCTTTTATTTTTTACTGGCTCACAATTCCGTCCTTTATCTCAATTCTCCGGTCAGCCATTTTGGAAAGCTCTTCGTTATGCGTAACGATAATGAATGTCTGCTTTAGCTCCTCCCGAAGTTGAAAGAAAAGAGAATGAAGCTCCAACGCATTTTTGGAATCCAGATTTCCGCTGGGCTCATCGGCCAGAATAATGGCTGGGGCGTTAATGAGTGCCCGTGCTACAGCCGTACGCTGCTGCTCTCCTCCTGACAATTCTGATGGCTTATGATGCATGCGCGAGCTTAGTCCGAGCATCGATAACAATTCTTCCGCCCGCTTTCGCATATCAGTTTCACTTTGCAGGTTCCTGATCAATCCCGGTATCAGCACATTTTCAAGAGCAGAAAATTCCGGCAACAGATTATGAAACTGAAAAACAAATCCGATAGAACGGTTCCTGAACGCTGCTAAGTTCTTGGCTGACTGTGCAAATACGTTTTGCCCCTGGATATGTATACTGCCTTTATCCGGTGTATCCAGCGTTCCCAGAATATGTAGCAACGTACTTTTGCCTGCTCCGGAAGCTCCAACAATAGCCACTACTTCACCCTGGCTTACTTCGAGATCCACGCCTTTCAGCACCTTTAATTGTCCATACGATTTTTCTATCTGCGTTGCTCGTAACATCGCTAATTATATATATTCCCTTTGAAATAAAGCTTTAAATACGCTAGTTTCGCCCAAAACAAAAAATGCAATGAACATTCACGAATACCAAGGCAAAGAAATTCTTAAGAAATATGGAGTGGCAGTTCAACGAGGCATCGTGGCAGATACCCCTGACAGCGCTGTAAGTGCAGCAAAAGAATTGCAAGCTGAAACAGGCACGAAGTGGTTTGTCGTTAAGTCTCAGATACATGCGGGAGGACGTGGGAAAGGTACCGTGAAAGAAACCGGCTCCAGAGGAGTTGTTCTGGCCAAAGGTATAAATGAAGTTCCTGATAAGGTAAAAGCTATTCTGGGTGGTACGCTGGTAACAATTCAGACTGGTCCGGAAGGTAAAAAAGTAAATAAGGTTCTGATTGCCGAAGATGTTTATTATCCCGGTGAAAGCGAACCAAAAGAATATTATATGAGCATTCTGCTCGACCGTTCAAAAGGTTGCCCGGTAATTATGGCTTCAACAGAAGGCGGTATGAACATCGAGGAAGTAGCAGAAACTCATCCTGAAAAAATTATCAAAGAGTGGATTGATCCGCTGTTGGGTCTTCAGCCATTCCAGGCCCGCAAGATTGCCTTTTCTCTTGGTTGGGAAGGTAATGCCTTCAAAGAAGGTGTAAAGTTCATCAATTCACTTTACAATGCCTATCTCGGACTGGATGCTTCTATGTTTGAGATCAACCCGTTATTGAAAACATCTGATAATAAGATTCTTGCAGTTGATGCAAAAGTGAATCTGGATGATAACGCCCTTTATCGTCATAAAGACCTTGCAGAACTTCGCGACATCTCAGAAGAAGATCCATTGGAAGTTGAGGCTGGTACAGCCGGATTGAACTATGTAAAACTCGATGGTAACGTTGGTTGTATGGTTAATGGTGCCGGTTTGGCAATGGCTACCATGGACATTATCAAGTTGTCGGGCGGTGAGCCTGCAAACTTCCTTGACGTAGGTGGTGGTGCCAATGCCGAAACAGTAGAAGCCGGTTTCCGCATAATTCTGAAGGATCCAAATGTAAAAGCCATCCTGATTAATATATTTGGGGGTATTGTTCGCTGCGACCGTGTAGCCAATGGTGTAGTAGAAGCCTATAAAAAGATTGGAGACATTAAAGTGCCAATTATTGTAAGATTACAGGGAACGAATGCGGAAGAAGGAGCAAAAATCATCGAACAATCGGGGCTTAAAGTGTATTCAGCTATCGTGCTGAAAGATGCGGCTCAGCGAGTAAAAGAAGTATTGGCATAGAGTTTTCTGACATAGCCTGTCAAAATTGCTATATTGTATAAACTTTGACCGTAAACCCGATCAATGAAAAGGCTCCTTTGGTTTCTCGTTGCTATTTGTCTGATCCCCTCCTTCATGGAAGCGCAAAGCTTTTACTCTACAAGGAGAAATAGAAATTTGCTTGTCGGTTTTGGTTCCGGAACAGCCAATTACTATGGCGAAATGGTTAACCCTGGAGAATTTGGTGCCCTGAAGTTTAACATCGCTGCAAATGCTGAGTACTATTTGCGTGAGCGCATAAGCGTCCGTACCACGCTTACATTTTTTCAAATCTCAGGTAACGACGCAAAAGCAAATGATGACAGACAAGAGAGAAATCTTTCATTCAAGTCAAGCAACATTGAATTAAGTGCGCTCGGGGTTTTGAATCTTAGTCCTGTGGGGCTTCGGTTTTATCAACGGTCGCAAATAAATTTGCATGCTTTTGCTGGTATAGGTCTATTATATTTTAATCCAAAGGCTGAGTACAAAGGGAAAACTTATGCACTTGAACCTCTACAGACCGAAGGCAGTGGATATAGTAGAGTCACTCCTGTGATTCCGATTGGTTTGGGTGCACGTATTAAACTCGATCCTTTCTTTAATATTTTGATAGAAGGTGGATATAGAATAACCTTCACCGACCATCTGGATGATGTAAGCGTAAGGAGGTATCCGGAAGCATCAACTTTAAAAAGCGATCTTTCAAGAGCTCTTTCAGATCGGAGAGTTGAAATTGGTACCCAGCCCCCAATCCCCTCTCAACAGGGTGTAAGAGGAAATCCCAATAAGAATGACGGATACTTTTTAGCAAATATCACGCTGCAATACTATCTCCCGACCGAAATTTTTCAAGATTCACAACGGAAGCTCTACAATCGAAAACGAAAATACTATTATAGAAGGCCTTAGAACAGAAACAAAAAACAAACGGACAACCTGATAAAGTTGTCCGTTTGTTTTTTTAACTACTTACATCCAAAATTTCGAAACGAGAGTAGTTGCTTTTGTATTCAGGAACAATTTCCTTCATTAACGTTACCATTTTGTGTTCGTTTCTATCCTCGATAAAATCCTCTAGTAAATCAAGGCTCTTGCAAATCTCCTCATACATATACTCAGATACTTTTGCCTTTAATATCTTTTCATGGTGCGTTGCAATTGTATTCTCCTGATCATTCAGCAGTTCTTCATAGAGTTTCTCGCCATCCCTCAAACCAGTAAATACTATCTCTATATCCTTATTTAGCTCTTTGCCAGATAGCTTAATCATCCTGCGGGCTAAATCGTAGATTTTTACAGGTTTTCCCATATCAAAAATAAAAATCTCACCTCCTCGTCCCATAACACCAGCCTCTATTACCAGTTCGCATGCTTCTGGAATAGTCATGAAAAATCTGGTTATTTCAGGGTGAGTAACCGTAACAGGTCCTCCCTTTTTTATTTGCTCTTTAAAAATAGGAATGACTGAACCATTGGATCCCAGGACATTGCCAAATCGCGTGGTTACAAAAGACGTCTTGGCTATGCCCATCCTTTCAAGATGTCTATCGAGAGATTGAACATAAATCTCAGCAATTCTCTTTGTACACCCCATTACGTTTGTAGGATTGACAGCCTTATCCGTAGAGATCATAACGAACTTCTTTACCTTGAATTCGATAGCAAGATCGGCCAGCAATCGGGTGCCAAAAATATTAACGCTTACCGCTTCTGACGGATTACTCTCCATGAGCGGAACATGTTTATAAGCTGCTGCATGGAAAAGCATCTCCGGGCGAAACTCTTCAAAGATTCTTCTTATTCTTATTTTGTTACAAACATCGGCTATGAATACAAAGATTCTTGTTTGCTTGTTCTTATTCCGCAGCTCCCGTTCAATTTCATATAGCGGAGATTCCGCCTGATCAATCAAGATCAGCGTTGACGGTTTAAAGTTCAGTATCTGTCTTGCCAGTTCGGATCCGATTGAGCCCGCTGCGCCGGTAATACAAATGATTTTTCCCTGCACATCTTCTTCAATAGCTTTGTTATTTAATTTTATCACTTCCCTACCGAGAAGATCCTCAATGTTAATGTCCCGTATTTCTTTAACGTCCCAATCATTCTTTAGCCATTTATCAAAAGACGTTACATAACTAACCCGAATCAAATGATTCAAAGCATCATCTACAATTTCATTCTTCCGATCGATTGAAAGGTTTCTGACAGCAATTACAATTTTCTTTACTTTAAATTTATTAACGAGCTCCGTAAGCTTGTCATAGCTATATATTTTTGTCCCATTAATATCCTTTCCATTTTTTTTAGGGTCATCGTCAATTATACCTACCAATTTGTATTGACCGGTCATATCAGACTCTATTGCCTGTTTTGTTAAAAAACCAGCAACGCCTGCTCCAAAAATCAGCACAGGAATTTTATTCGGAAATCGAGACTTATAGTGGTTGAAGATGCTTTTTACTATAAGCCTATATTGGTATAAGAGTAATGATGAAACAAAAAATGAAATAAAGATTACCGAAAAGGGAATGAGATTTTTACTGAAGTTGTAAAAGTAAATCAGATTTAAAGCAGTAAGAATAGAAACGCTCAGGAACTCCGTGTACAGGATTCTGACTGCATCCTGTATACCGGTGTAACGGACGATTCCAGCGTATGATTTCGTAATAAGTGTTGACACTAATGAAACCAAAAGCGCCAGGGGGATAGTATAGTGCGGGCTAAATACCGCAATGGTCTTCCAATTAAAATTAAACCTGAGAAAAAAAGCTAATGCCAAAGACAATGACACTACCAGCAGGTCGATTAAAATAATAACCCACCTGGGCAAAAAGGTAAGCCGGTTTACAATTTGATTAAACAAGGACGATGTTTTTAAATCACTTATTCTTTTGAAAGCTTTTTAAAACCCAAAAGCTTCCTCAACCCTAAAGCACAACCTCCTGCTATAAGCCATTCAATACCTGTTATTGGTACCGCTCCAGCGTCCGGGTCTGTAGTTGGGTTCCCCGGTTGCCCAAAAAGAGTTAAGCTTGTAAAACAAAACATAACGGCAAAAACGAGTCTATACCTCCGCATCATTTTAAGTTTAGTACCTTAATACTGATTTCTCCATCAAAATTAATGAAATAAAGTCCTGAAGGAAATAGACTTAAATCAAATGTTCCTATGTATCCCTGGTTTTCACTCGGTCTCAGATCAACCTGCCCCACCCTGTTACCCAAGGAGTTAGTAACAAATACGCTCTTACAATCAGCTTCCTCCAACTTTATTGTCAAAAGTTTGCCATAAGTAACCGGATTTGGATAAATGATCAGGCCAGGTAGCGAAGAATTTTCTGACGCTATGATTTCTTTACTTGTTTTCGTTAAACACCCTTTTGATTCCACCACCAACTCATACATTCCAAAAGCTTCAATAGGTAACGTAACATCTGTTCCCTTAATCAAACCGTTATAATACCAAGTGTTTCCACTTTTATAATTTGACACTAATTGCATGTTATCTTGAATCTCAATTGCGGCTTGTTGAATTTCTTCAACATGAAGAGGAATATAATACCTAAAAGCAGGAACGGCGTTGCATTGATTAGACCAGCCAAGTAGGGAGATTTCATTTATTCCCGCATTCAATTTCTGTTGTGGAATTCGTAGCGTGATGGATCCGGTATAGCCATAGACACTGTCCATAACAGAATCATTCAATTTGGCTGCATAACTATTATACTCAGTACCTTTAATGGTTATTAAAGCATCATTTCCTTTGCATATTATGTCCTGACTGAAAATATCCAGTTCATGTGGCTTGGGAGAAATCCGAACAACAAATCTCTTCATGCCAAAGCTTTTTACATCAGACGTTATATCGAAATCATATATAGTGAACTCATTCAGATTGATTCGCCTGCCCAAAAAATTATCGAGGAGTGATATTGTTGCCCCATTATCAAATGATTCAATCTCTGAAAAAATCAGCTTGTAATGCCCCTCCCCGGCATTGGATATATCCAATGAAATGTCATTCTCACATTTCAAAAAAGGTAACGAATTTATTGACGCTTTTTGACCGCTTTTTAGTACGGTTGAGAGATTGAAAATCTCATTCGGGAGTTTATAAGCATCAGCATGGCTATCAAATTGCTCAGTCGCATCTTCACGGAAATGAATCACGGTCTCATCCCGGTAATTACCCTGGCTCAGAGTTACTCTCAATAAATTGGATGGTGTAGCCTCCCTAAAAAAAATACCCTGACTGGATGGGGCTTTCACAGACTCCGAGCAGCTAAATGTAATAGGGCCTCCGTTGCTTTTTACAAAAAACGCTTGCCCAATGGGTATATATCTGCTTCCTCCATTTGTGCCTACTGTACCATTAAATGTAGCATATACCAGTGGACTTACAGAATTATCGGCCATGTATATAGTGTTATTCAATCCTGTTTTCGTCCACCCGGTAGAAGCATTCCAATCTATTGTTGAAGGGTACGGATTACCAACAAGATTCCAACCGTCATTGGCATTGTTACCTGAAGACGTATAGGAAACCAGCGGAGTAAAGTTAACAGCTCCGGCATTTATTGGATTACGTACGTCCCACAGGGCATTGCCCCTCGAAGCAATAGGATCTATATTCCCACGAACAAATATTGCATAGCCCCTTCCCGTTGTTAAAGTTTCAGTATTGCTATTGAGTGGAAAATCCAAATAACCATCATTTATATCATTAACGCCGTTACCATTGGTATCTGTAATGACGGACTCATTATAAGAAAACATAGATTGAGAGGTATTGCATCCAGTACAAATACTCGTTCCTGTAAATGATCCTGTTATGGGTATTTCATTTTGAATATCCTGAACCAAAGCATTTTGAACAGGTGATGATATATATCTATAGATTCTGCCATTATTGAAGAAAGGACTGTTACTTCCCCCTTCAATTGACATGTACCGTTGTATCGTAACATTTCCCTGAACTTGAGCCGTACCTGATAAAGCAGCTATCGCTCCACCAATTGAGGGATTATCACTGGTAGAAAGAACGGTAAATACTCCGGAGTTTGTACCTCCATCTGCGTCTACAGTTGCATTGGTAGCGAGTGTTAATACTCCTATCAACTCCTGTCTATTCTCAATCCTGACATCAGGCGCAGCCGTTGTATTGGAAACAGTCATGTTATTAAATCTTGTTATACTACCGCCGCTTATCACTTGGCTAACTGATGCCGTTCCGAGAAAGGCTACTGTGCCATTGCCCGCTACAAAATTTCCCTCATTGGTAAAAGCACCGTGTACATTTAATACAGCGGGGGCTGTTAAGCTGCCATTAATAACAATATTTTGGAATGAGGGATTAACCGCGCCCGCAATAGTAGTGTTGCCGTTAAAAACGATAGTACCATTATTTCTGTTAAATGTACTGTTGTTTAAAATATTACCTGAGATTGTTAAGGTAGATCTGGGTGCATTAAAAGTGCCGGTCAAATTTCTTAAGGAGGCAATTGAAACAGGATTAATGCCACAGGTAAATGTTCCAGAGGTAAGCGTAAATTCTCCCTGAGCCAATAGAGATGACGTTAGGGTAACTGTACCTGCGCTACAGGTTATGTTATTAACGGCTCCCTTAATTTCAACTCCGGTTAACATAGATCCACCCGTATAAGTTAAATTGTAGGGGCCTCCACTTGGCGCCAGGCTTGTTGATGTAAATGATGCGGCTGAATTTCTTGTTACTGCTGCCCCGCTTCCAAATGTTAATCCGGATATATTGTTAAAGATGCCATCCGCTAATGTAAAAGTATTTAATACCGTCAGTTCACTATTCAGCGTTACTAATGTTCCTCCGGTAGGTCTGTTCAGTAAGAAGCTTCCCAGCGAATTGCCTGTTGGAGAAAATGTAAGTGTACCTAACGTGCCCGCATTGAGTATATTTAACGTTGAGTTTTCGTTAGACGAAATATATCCTCCCGATAATCTGTTATTGAATTGGGATCGCAGTTCCAATACCTGATCTTCTATAAACAAGGTTGTACCCGTTGCCAGGTTCAAATCGTCATTCACTACCAATGGAGCATTCATATCAACATTGCCATTGCTGATAGTCAGATTTAACGTTGTAACATTCTGAGAAAAAACTACAGTGCCCGCAGCTCTGTTTACTGTTATTGCTTCTATAGAAGCAGGTCCCTGTAGCGGGAAATCCCTGCCCAGGTTGCCAGTGCCATTAATTTGAAGGTTACAATTATTGCCATTAAAAACTATATTGTTCGTCCCGCTCAGGGTTCCATTGATAATAACAATGGCATTTCCATTTCCACTATTCACCTCAACATTGCCTCCCGATAAATCAAGATTGCCATTTACCTGAACAGATCTGGCCGTTGTCGTTAAGGTTGCTAAGATTAAATTTCCACCATTAAGATGAGCATCCCGGGAGACAACTAAATTGTCATTCGCAATGGTAAGATTACCATTTGTTACATAAAGATCTCTTCCAAGGGTTAGCGAAGCAGGAGTTCCTAATTCAATTGAAACTCCGGAAGCATTATCTATTTCTGCATCAACGCCAGAAGCAGAAGGATGTCCATTCCCTATAAATTGTGGATTTGATCCACCGTAAACAATTCGCGAACCTACATTAAATGTCCGGGTCACTACACGAATATTCCCAACACCGGTTCCCGAGCCTGTTATTATCGCACCCGTAGAATTTTCAGATTCAACAATGAGAGTTCCTCCAACTGTTAATGAACTACCAGCTCCTCCCATAATCTGTGATTCACCGAGAACCCGAAGTGAATGTGACGCCGGTAAAGTATATCTCAATAAACTGGCTGTAGATATAGTACCTGTATTAGAGAATGTATGTGCTAGGTTAGGTCCTATAAAATTTATGTTACCGCTGCCAACACCTATCTCTGAAAATGTCCCTCCTATCAACTCATAGTTGTGGATAATATTAAGCGATCCGATTCCGTTGCGCGATATAGCCAATAGTCCTCCAGCGGCATCCATGTTAAAATCGTATATATTTAAAGTACAAACCCCTGACGTTGTAATGTCCGAACCACTTGGGTTAACAGAACTATACATGAAACTGCCTGTGATGTTATACACTGTTCCCGGAGCAGCCCCCGTAGTTGACAACCGAACGCGAGAATTACCTTCTATTGACAGGTTCCCTCCTATTGATACGGTGGGATTTTGGGACGTTGCCATTTGAAATATACCTGTTCCTGTATTCAGTATGCGCAAGTTCCCGGTAACAGTAGTCAATAGTCCATTCATATTAAAGGTACCGGTCTGGGATATACAATTCCACGTTACGTTTCCGAAAGGCTGAGACCAATTTCCGGCTGCAGTGGCAGTGGTGACAGAGGTATATCCCTGTATCAACACCGTTGAGTTGGCATTCCAAAAAGCAAGCGGAACAGCTCCTTGTGTTGTTGTAAATAAATGGTTGTAAGTAGAGCCTGATTCAAAAATCAAATTGCTGCCTGTAGCTCCGGTAAGATTTGATGTGTTCTGCCTGACCAGCGTACCATACACATGGTTTTGTACAAAACCTGGACTTGTTTGTGACAGTAAACTTAATGTTCCTCCTGTGTTTATCGTCAATTGTCCATTCAACGTTAAGCCATCGACTGTAACGGAATACCCACTTGGGATTGAAACATTGTGATTCACAACAATGGATGTAGAGTTAGTGGTTGTTGGAATCACACCACCGATCCAGGTGGAGGTTGCGTTCCACGGACCGTCTTGATTTGATGTAATTGTTTGAGCTTGAATCTGCGATGTGGAAAGCAACACGCAGACTATAGATGTTGCCTTCAGGTAGTTGATCGTGTTCATAGGAAAGGGGGTCAAGTTTTCCGCACACAAGTTAGAACATGTAAGTTACTACATATTCAACTTAAATGTTCAACCCCTTTTCCTTTATTTTTTCATCACGCTGACTATTCTTTCTAATTGATTCTCAGTAAGATTGGAACCGGAGGGAAGGCACAATCCAATATTGAACAATTCTTCAGACACCCCGGACAGATATGCAGGGTGATGCTTAAAAACTGGCTGAAGATGCATTGGTTTCCAAAGTGGTCTGCTCTCAATATTTTCTTTTTCGAGTTTTTCCCTGACGCTCTCTCTGTCAAAGCCTGCTTGTGCCGGGTTAATGAGTATTGTTGTCAGCCATCTATTCGAAAATGCGCCCGGAATCTCTGACTGAAATTGAATCCCATTTATATCTGCTAATCGTGATCTATAAAATTCGAAAACAGTTCTCCGTTGTTTTATTCTTTCATCCAGGACAAGCAGTTGTCCTCGTCCTATCCCTGCAGATATATTGCTAAGACGATAGTTATAACCTATATGGGTGTGTTCATAATGGGGCGCCGGATCACGGGCCTGTGTTGCCAAAAATTTAGCGTTGGTAACCCAATCTTTATTATTTGAAACCAGTGCACCACCACCGGAAGTAGTAATGATCTTGTTACCGTTAAATGAATAAATGCCTATATCGCCGATTGATCCAAGCTTCTTCCCGAAATAGGTTGAACCCAATCCTTCTGCGGCATCTTCAATCAAGGGTATCTCATATTGCTTTGCAATCGCAGAAATCTCATTTACTTTGGCAGGCATACCATAAAGGTGAACAACAATAATTGCCTTGGGCTTCTTGCCTTTTGCAATGCGGTCTTTGATTGCTTCTTCTAATAAAATGGGATCCATATTCCATGAATCCAGTTCAGAATCCACAAAGACGGGTACAGCCCCTTGATAAGCTATAGGATTGCAGGAACCGGAGAAGGTAAAAGAAGAACATATAACTTCATCTCCAGCTTTGACATTCAACATTATTAGCGCCAAATGAATTGCAGCTGTACCGGAAGAAAGCGCTGCGCAGTATTTTACTTCATTATAGTTTGCAAGTGCTTCTTCGAATGCATTTATATGAGGCCCTACCGGTGATATCCAGTTTGTTTCAAAAGCTTCATTCACGAATCTAATCTCATCTCCACCCATATGAGGCGAAGAAAGCCATATCTTTTCCTTATCCATAAAAGTTAAATATACATTAGTCAGCCTACTTTATCGCTTATTTTCTTTTGATAGTAAAACGCTGGAATCAATAACAATAAAAGTGTCGGATTTAAAATCAGTCTGTGTAAAAATGAAAGCAAGGGACCGTTATAGGTAGGATAATGCATCTTTAGGATAAAATATGGAATTAAGAGGAAAACGATTCCAATCCCTTGTATCCAGAACGAAAAAATGACATACTTCCTTTCATAAAAAAGTGCATAGATTAATGCAATCGTTAACAAGTCGTTAAGAAGAAAACGGATCGACCGATTTATAATAAATTGGTAGATCGGAGTTGTGGCTAGATTAAATATTTCAGCCAGATTAATCCTCTGAAAAAGGAAAACAACAGCGAGTCCCGCCACTGAACAAAATCCAATGATGATGCGAAGCCTCATCTTTTAGAATTCAAAGAAAGAGACAATCGCACCCACCCTATCCACAAAATCAGAACCATTACATAAATGATAGCCGTGAAGAAATACTTATGCGTAAAATACATATAGTGCGGCAGGTCACGTGATACCCAAAATAACAATATAATGCGTATCAGATTAATCAGATAAATGCACGCGAATCCCAATAGCAAAAAGTAAAGCATCTTTTTTCCTATTGGGCCAAAAGCTACTGTAAATGCAAGGAACACAATCATTACATTTATACCGTTACAGCCCTCATAAACCGTAACCGGGCTCTTTCCATCATAAACAAGAGCGGTAGTAGGTCGCGTAGGATGATCAGAAGTGACCACATCGAGTCCGATAAATCTTAGGAGTGCCGCAGAATTTTCAGATACAATGTGCGTAACCGGATCTGGTTTAGGATAGTAGGCCGTTATATAAAATCCATAGAGAAGGTTTAAGACCAAGTATATACCGACAAATTTTGTCAGGAAGAAGAAAGTAGGTTTAAATTCCCTTAATTGAATACCTTTCATTTATCTAGATTTCTTTTGCAGGCACTCCCACCACCGTCTTAAAAGGCTGCACATTTTCCAAAACAACTGCGCCCATCCCAACGGTGCTGGCTTCTCCTAAAAGCACCTTGTTAAGAACATTGGCACCTGATCCTATATATACCAGGGGGCAAGCATTTACCTCCCCTGCTATATTTACCCCGCACATAACAGACGAATAATTTCCGATTGAGGAATCGTGACCTATGGTTGTATTCAGGTTTATCAGCGTATGATCACCTATGCTAATATCATTGGTCAGAATCGTTCCTGCACATAACACACATCCTATACCCAGCTTTATAGTAGCAGGCTCTTGCAGAACAACGGATGGGTGAATCAATATTGGAAACTGCACCTGGTATGTATCTAATTGATTAGCCAGCTTCCGCTTAATTTTTGTATCGGCAATAGCGAGAATAATATGAGGAATCTTCTCCATGGAGTCTAGTGCTTCCAAACCACCTAATACCGGTATATTTTTTATCATGGAACCTTTGGGGACATTATCGTCCAGGAAACCAACAACCTCCCACTCCGGTAATAGAAATACCAATGTCAATATTTCCCGACCCAGCCCACCTGCTCCGTATATAATCAAAGGCTTTTTCATGGTTGGTTATATCGTATTATTCGTGCAGGGTTCCCTACTGCCACAGCGAAATCTGGTATGTCCTGAATTACAACGGAGCCTGCTCCAATGGTCGTCCATGCTCCTATCCGTTTTCCCGGGATAACCGTTGCGCCAGCGCCTACAAATGCGCCTTCACCAACTTCCACACAACCACAAAGAATAACTCCCGGAGCAATGTGAACGAAATCGTATAAAACGCAATCATGGTCTACTTTGGCACCTGTATTAACAATAACGTGATTCCCTATCCTGGCTTGTGCCTGAATGATACTTCCCTGCAAAATCATATTACCGTGACCTAAAGACGCATACGGAGATATTATGGATGAAGGGTGTATCACATTTGTGAATCTGTGTGTTGTTTGGGAAACGACCTTTTTACGGACTGCATTATTTCCTATTGCAACTGTTATCATTGCCAGGGGTTCATAGTCGGGATTGTATATACCTAACTGAGGCACCCCGAAAAGATATCCGGAATATTTAGGGTCAAAAATACCAATCACATTACGCCTCTGCGCTAACAGACTGTCAACCACTACCCGAGCATGTTCACCTCCCCCTTGTAAAATGATCTTCTCAGTTTCCACGAAATTTTTCCATTGTAACTGACGTGTTGCTACTTATCCCTTCGGCTTTAAAAACCTTTACCACTGTCAAAAATAAGATTTTAACATCTAATGCAAAGGATATATGATCGACATACCAAACATCGCAGGCAAATCGCTCTTGCCAGTTCAGCGCGTTACGCCCGTTTACCTGAGCCCAGCCTGTTATACCCGGATGAACTTCATGACGCCTTCTCTGCTCATGATTATACAAGGGAAGGTATTCTACCAACAGTGGCCGGGGGCCCACGATAGACATATCACCTTTCAAAACGTTGATCATTTGAGGCAATTCATCAAGGGAAGTCTTTCGTATAAACTTTCCTACAGCGGTTAGACGCTTTTCGTCAGGCAGAAGATTACCCAACGCATCACATTCATCAGTCATCGTTTTGAATTTCAACACCCTGAATATCCTGCCGTTTTTTCCGGGACGCTCTTGTAAGAACCAAACATTTCCCTTGTTAGCAAACCATAACAGACATATTGAAACCAATAACAACGGCGAAGTTAAGATTAGCACAATCGATGCTATAAATTTATCAATAAGCGGTTTTATTACAGATTTATACACACTCAAATTTATTGGTATTTACCCGGTATCTTATTGCAGCAGCATATTGTACTCGTTCAGTAATTCCTTCCAGACAAAACGCTGATCAAAATTATCCACAATATAATTTCGGGCAGCCAGGGAATATGAGGTTCGCAGACGGGGATGCTCCATAAGCATTACCATTGCCTGATACACTGCTTCAGCATCCTTTACAGGAACAACGATACCTGTTTTTTCATGCTGTATAATCTCGTTGCATCCGTTAATGTCTGAGACAATACAGGGAACCATAAGGCAACAAGCTTGCATCACTACATTGGGAAACCCCTCCCGATAGCTCGGAAAAACAAAGGCATCAGACGCCGCAATCCAAGGTCTGACATCGGACTGAAAACCAGCCAATATAACGTTCTCTCCATTGTGCAAAAAATCATAGTCTTCTTTACTCAGTGGGTCTAAATCTTGCTCAAATGAACCTATCAACAGCAAATATACTTTCGTTTCCGCTTGCGAAGATATTCGTCTAAATGCTTTGATAATTTCCCCTATGCCTTTGTCCTTCACAATTCGTCCAACAAACGAAAACACAACATCTTCTTTTCTTATTCCATATTTACTGCGAAGCTCATCCACTTGCTTCTCAATATCATCCGATCTTCTAAAATATACTGTATCAATACCATTGCTACTACCCCTGCCAATGATCTTCAATTTATCTTCTCTCGCCCCCATCGATTGGATCATATAGTCTTTTAATCCGGCAGAATTCGGGTAGACTCTTGTAGCACAGAAATAGGTGATCTTTTCTGTTATCACCAATATGAATCGCTTTAATCCAGTTGCTTCCACCAGGGGCAAACCAGCGACAGTATGCATGCGTACAGGCACCCGGCATATCCATGCAGCGAGCATGCCGAGCAGGCCGGCCTTAGGCGTGTGAGTATGCACAATGTGCGGACGAATTGTTCTAATTACCTGTATAATCTTTCCGAGACAAATAAGGTCCTGAACAGGAGTAATTTTCCTGGTTAATGGTACTTCAATATGCTCACCACCTTCTTTCAATACTTCTGATACCTCTTTACCGCCCGCACTCATGGTATACACATCAAAGCCTTGTTCACGCATAAAGCGAAACTGTCCTTTCAATAACAGATGCAAGGAAATCGGAACAGTAGTAATACGCAGTAATCTAGTTCTTTCCATGTACCTGGTAAATTCGGTCAGCAGTTTCTTCCATCGTCAGACTTTCCATTTTATAACGATCCTTACAAAAATTATAGTGATTGAGAATTTCTCTGAGTCCGTTAATACTTTGCTCAGGATAGCTGCCGAAGTTGTGAGGATGCCACCATAAATGATATACTTCATTGCGTTTAGCAGCACGTTCCAGTTCTTTCTTAATTCGATTAATTTTTATCGCATTCAAAAAATACTCGGATGGTCTGTAAGGACGTAACAATCGGCTGGCCGGCAAGCATAACGGTAGTCCTGTACGTACTTCGACCGAATTAAGTGTATACGTATTTTTCTTCCCAATCGGTATATAAGCATCAGCCCCACGGTTAAGGCGTTTCAGGACAGATTCATTTTGTGTACTTTGAATATTCCAGAACCAGTCTCTCGGATTATCACGAACAGCAACGAACCCTTCTTCATAACAAGCACGGAGGTAATCTTCATTGAATTGATTTCGGGGAAATACTAGTGATCTCAATTTTTTACCGTACAATGCAGCCGATTGCTGAGCTGCACGAAGATCAGCCCGAAATTCTTCAAGCGTTTGACCTGCTTCATTACAATAATAATGTGCAAACGTATGAGACGCCAGTTCCTGATGCCGTGTATCCAGAATAATCTTCACTAACGATGCACCATAATGAAAAGGATCTTCGTGTTCATCTTTCCCTATACCTTGCTTATTGATATAATTATAGGCTGACAAGTTCTGATTCTGGTATGTTGGAGTTTTGGATGGTATGGCCCTATACAGTGATTCATAGTTGGAATGAAACAACATACCGACTCCGGCCCAGGTAACGTGTACTTCATGCTTTTCGAAGAGCGAAAGCATCTGAGGTATCACCTTCCTTGTATTAAAAAAATATTGCTTATACTTATCCAGTTGCCATTTCTCAAAACCTCCCCAATGAAGTTCAAAATCCAGTGATATAGTAAAGATGCCCACTTCCAGTTTAAATTTTGATTCCTGATAATTTGCAGCAAGTTTTCAGAAGTATATATACTATCGTAAGACAAACGGAATGTTATCCAGACTGAATCTTAAGTTTAAGCGACTGGAGCTGGGCTAATCTCTTTTTCCGTTCATTTGCCAGCCGCCACTCCTTCATCTTTTCATCATCCATAAATGAAATGATTACAAACATAAACAAGATCATAACCTGGCTTTTTTGACGCATGGCCAGACCGAGATTTCCTGAAATCTGCGCCAACGCTATTGACACTGTGAGGAAACTGAAAAATGCACTCTTTGATAAAAAACTGCCCGTTATCAGGTAGCGAAGTCCTTTTAGCGAAGTCAACATTTTTATAGTTATGGCCAGATAGAATACATTTTCAAAAGATACGATTATACCCAATGCACCTGGCGCATCTACAAACAGCGGCCGATATAAGAATGTAAACACTTGCATGGGCAAGCTATAGTTAGTAATATCAACTCCTGATGTTGCCTTTGATAATTCTTTTGCCCTGTGCGCCAGGTCTAATCCTTCTGTAGCAAAATTATCTTCATTCATTCCCACGAGCGTAAGAACATCTTTGTAGATATAAATAAATACAAGTGATGCGCCTGCCAGGAAGACTACGCGCCAGGCTATGCTTATTCCTTTTGTTGAGAATACAAAACCAATTGCGGATGATACCAGCATAACAAGCATAATATGGGGGCGAACATGGTATATAATAATTCCACCGATAACAATAGCCAGCATTCTCTTTTTAACATTACTGATACCAAAAAAGAAAAGACCTATACCCAGAAAGATAATCGATCCTTTTCCCAAGGATGCCGACCAGAAGTGCAGATTGGGTAGATAGAAAAATATCTTTAGAAGATCTCTGCCATAGAAATAGTGTTTAAACCGGATGTTTTCACGAAAGAAGATATAGAAGTATATAAAACCAAGAAAACCAAAAAACGAGAACAAGGCCATCATGGCTTCGTATGAAAATCCCAGATATTTTATAAAAGGATATGCCAGGAATTCAATGAATATTGTGCTTGTGCCATAGTGCTCACCCCAGGTAGCTCCTCTGAAATCCTGTATAATATTTATATAGTAGCCTTTTGAATCAGACGGATTGAATGACACATAACCATAATACGCCAGTGAAAGCACTATATGATAATAAAAGAGATTCCTTAGCATTACATCATCAATGAAAGGATATTTCGCTTTCATCCGATTAATAATTGCGAATGAAATGATACCCGTTATAAAGATGAGTGCAATCCCTCCAAGCATAACTTAAAAAAGTTCAAGATCGCCTAATGTAGGACTCCAATTTGAAAAACCAACCAGTGAGTGCATATCCTGCAAATTTACGTTGCGAACGGTAACAATGGGACCAATGTTCATATTTCTCAATGAAAGCCCCTTCTTTAAAATGTTCATAGCACTGAAGCCACCCAAAGTTGCATAATCGGCATTATGCTCTTTAATTTTTTTATTTACAAGATTTCGTATAGAATTGAAATCCTCAGTGGCAGTAAAGTAAAAATCGGTTATGCGTAATTCTCTTCCCATGCGGGTTGGCTTAATGCGATAGAAAAACAAATACGGTAATCTTTCCTGCTCCTCGATTCCAGCAGCAAAATATTGGGCCACAGGAACATGTTCATAACGCCAGCGCAGGGAATTGACCGAGTGATCTGTAACCAAACAATTGGAGTAATGCTTTCTATTATCAGTAATAAGCTGCGGCAATCCTTTATGGCCTAAAAAATATGAGACTGATTCATCATTATGATTTTCAAAGGGCTTTACGTTGCTTGTCAGAATATTCCTGATTGTATTGAAGGGCTTCGCTATACAAAGACTAACCGGAAGTTTACCAGCCTCTTTCCATCCCATCTTTAAATATCCCGGCTTACTTTTTTCATTGGGTGTATTAAATACAAAATGCCATCCATTTGCCTTGCATTCATCCAGCAATGAATAAGTAAGTTTGCTAAAAATACCCTTTCCCTGGTAATCGGGATGTGTAGCGGTGTCTACTGCCCGGATGGCTTCAAACGATTGCTCTCCTCTTAACCAGCGCCAACGCATAAACGCTCTGATGCCAATGATAGTATCCCCCTCGGAAGCCACAAGCACAGGCGATTCGCCAAATGGATTCTGTTGATGTTTCCAGAGCCAATATCCCTCCGACTTAGGCATT
Source organism: Ohtaekwangia sp. (assembly GCF_036786105.1). Taxonomy (NCBI): domain Bacteria; kingdom Pseudomonadati; phylum Bacteroidota; class Cytophagia; order Cytophagales; family Fulvivirgaceae; genus Ohtaekwangia; species Ohtaekwangia sp. Next base: position 12,210 of record NZ_DAIQRQ010000021.1, on the reverse strand, counting down.
AATCCCTCGCCCAAACTAGCTTTTAGCAAAGCAACGATAGCCGGCAAATCTGCAACTGTAGCTTTCCGTATTTCCATAAGGAATGAATAAAATTAAGCATTAATCGTTACGAGTGTATTTTGAACATTCCATTTTTGTATGGCTGTTTGCAACGCGATGAAGGTAAAATTTATTTCCTTCATGCGTATTTTCTGTAAATCGCTTCCAGTTCAGCAACCATTTTCTGCATACTGAACAATCTGATTATCTTCTCACGCCCGGCCAGCCCCATTGTCTCCCTGTATTGATCATTTCCTATAAGTCTTACGGCAAAATCTATCAGCTGCTTTGCATCATCAACAGAACAGATCAAACCATCTTTTTCGTGATCGATAACTTCCTTCACTCCTCCTGCATCTGTCGATATTACCGGACAGCCACTGGCCATTGCCTCTAATAATGCTATTGGCAGTCCTTCAAATATTGAACTCATCATATATATATCAAAAGCTGCCAGGTAAGGGCGTACTTCCGTTTGTAAACCTGCCAGGTGAATCCTGCTATTTAAACCCAATGCTTCCCTTTTCTCAATCAGTTTATCCTTCAAAGGTCCATCGCCTACAATAATAAAATGGGCTTGCGGAATCTTCTTCAAAATGGCCGCTGCCAGCTCCATCCAAAGATCGAGGCGTTTCTGAAAGCGGAATACTGCTATCGTTCCAATTACCGGGGCATCAGGTGGAATAGAAAATGATGCCTTTACAGCATTGTAATTCTGTTGCTGATGCGGAACAAAGTGATCAACATTTACACCATTTAACACCACATCCAGGGGCACTCTTAAACCCGGTTTGTTTTTCCTGATCGACTCTTCCACATCTCTTGACACCGCGATGACATGAGTTAATTGCGACATGGTGGCAAGATTCATCCATCGGGTCAATATATGGTAGCGTTCTTGCTTATTATGTTCAGTATACAACACAGGTATACCCGTCACACGTCCCACTTGCCTTGCCACTATTCCTGCCCAGGGTAAATGCGCATGAATTACCTGGATACCCTGGCTACGGACATAACCAACTACATCACGTATACGAAGCAGCATCTGTATATTATTATTTGCAGAAAAACACACAACAGTACCTTCATTGTTCTGCAAACTCTCTACCATCTGATCCTTCCAGGGAAGGAAGTAAATATAGTGAAACTCAAAAACTTCTTTATTGTGAAGTTTCAAGGTTTCTGGCAGCAACATTTCCGCTCCTCCCCGTCCCAGCGATTTAATGATATGAAGTATTTTTATCTTTGAATTCATTCTTATGCAATTACTTATTGTATAGGGCACACGTTGTCATCTCAGGCTTTAAGTATCCTTATCGATTCCTGCCCGGGTCTACGCTTTTTCCTAATTTTCCAATGAGCCCGTGATAAGTCCCGTACACTAAAAGATATAATTTTCGTATTTTACGTTCTTCCCTAAATAGTATGTTTGCTATGTATTTCACATACATAATTATCGTTCTCTTTGTACGCGCCCATGTATAGTCTACAATGCGTGTACGATAATAAAATGTATTGCGAACAACATAATAGTAATACCAGGATGGATGCTTGCTGGTGCGATGATGTAAATGATAGAGAACGGCCTCTTTACACCGATACGGCTCAACATTATATATACGTGGTATTCTGTTTTGCAAATACTCTGTATCCTCACTCCAATAGAAAAGTTCCTTCATAGGGAGGCCTACTTTCTCCACTAATGCACGCGTAAGCAAAATTCCCCACCATCCATAGGATACAATTTCTTCACCAGAACTTTTCAATACTTTCGGAAAAACATACTCATGCTTATCAATATGATTTAGTAAATGTGTAAGACAATCAGGGTCTACCACTACATCATCATCCATAAGCCATGCGTATGAGGAAGTTCCTTCCTGAAAGGTTTTTAATCCATAGTAAAATCCTCCAGCCGGTCCAACATTATCAAAGCATTCAAATGTTACCGGGTTTCCCGCCCTGACAAAGGATTCAAGTACATCAATCGTACCCTGATCATTGGAGTTTACCACTACGTGAACTTTCAAAGCAGCATATTGCTGGTTAAATAAACTCAACAAACACTTTTCAAGTACCGGAGGACGATTGAATGTAACAATGATGGCCAATACTTCTTTCATGACAATACTAAACCTTATTAATACCTTCTTCTCTTCAATGGAACACTTTTATATCGCCTGATCATCCAACTATGATCTTATACTGTTCTGCAAAACGTTTCGCTATATGAGGCATCAAATATTCTCTATATATAAGGTCCTTTCCGGCCTGGGCGAGTCGTTTTCGCAAGGCGTCATTTTCTACCAGTGTATTTAGATGTTTTATATAGACAGACTCATCTTCTTTTTCTACACAATAGCCATTTTCATTGTTAAAGATAATTTCAGGTATACCTCCTACTGCTGAAGCTATTACCGGTACGCCGCATGCGAGGGCTTCCAAAATAACACCAGGCAGCCCTTCAACGCGCGAAGGCATGAGCATAATATCGCTGGATTTGATAATAGAAATAACATCTTTTCTATATCCCCAAAAGCGTACACGTTCACCAATCCCTAATTCTGAAACAAGTTGTTCAAGTTTATTTCTCAATTTTCCGTCTCCTACCAGCCATAAATAACCCTGCTTATAGTTTGTAAAGTAGCCGCTGAATAATCTTAGTAAAAACTCATGATTTTTCTCCGGCACAAAACTACTAACGTTGATAAATACCGGCTCTGACGGCTTTGAATTTAGCGGCAACGATGGTATTTCCTCAAACGGATATGTACCAATCGTGATTGTACAGGAACGATCAGAGGCCCCCTTGTATAATGCAATGAGATCCTGGCGACAGTTCTCGCATACAGATATAAAATAAGAACATTTCTTTAAAAAGAATCTATTGAGGCTTCTATGAAGGCCATTCTTCATAAAGTCGCCCATCTTACTCGCATTTCGAAATATCAACGGAGCCTTCCAGCCATAAAGCACTTTAGAAATGACAGCATATTTTAAAGTATCACTTGCGTTAGCCTGAACAACATCATACTTACCTTGTTTGATTATGTCACGTAAACGCCTATAAGCCTTAAAATCAAAAAATCTCTTTTCCTGAACTGCACCCAACGCTATATATGACAGGCTGAATGACAAATCAAAGTTTTTATGTTCAAATAGATATACAACATCAACCTGATGCCCAAGCTTTATAAGTTCCTCCGAGAGCTGGCAGGCAAAAATCTCTGCCCCCCGAAGCTCGGGTTTCTGAATTATCTGTAATATTTTCATAGACAAGTTAAGAGGTCATCATACGTCTTTTCGTATTGTTCGACGATAGACTGCAAATCAAATTTTGCCATCGCCTGTGCATAAGCATTGAACACTTTATTATTGATTTCGGATGATGTTAGTGCGATACTCATCGCGGTTGCCAAATCCTGTATATCTCCCGGCTTATGTAACGTGGCAGAAGTATTATCAACACATTCCATGTTCTCGGGTATTCTCGAAGCTACAATTGGGACTTTCGCCATCATGGCCTCAATTAGTGCGCCGGGCAACCCTTCATAATGCGATGGAAACACAAAGCAATCGGCAACAGATAACAGCCTGGGTACATCACTTCGATTGCCTAGTAATTTCACATGCTCGTTCAATTCAAGATCAGCGATTGCCTGCTCTATCAATTTTCTGTGCGGACCATCACCGGCAATCAAAAGTATAGTGTCTGTGTGGTCTTTCCGTATTATTTTAAATGCATGAAGAAGATCGATCTGACCTTTCCTATCCAATAGCCTGCTCACATTCAGAATTACCGTTTGATGCTGAATATATAATTCATTCTTTAGCAATTCGGTCTCTGATACAGGTATATTTTGAAAGTCCTGAACATTACGACCTCTGTAAATAACTTTTATCTTTTCCAAAGGTATTCCCAGAGCCTTTGCATTACTGTGTCGTATAGCCTCTGAATTGGAAATAAACAAATCTACTTTACCAGCAGTAAGAGCATCTATCAGCTGCACGCCCTTCAACTTAAGTTTCATCACAAACCCGGCATTCCTGAAACGACTGGGATGGTAGGAATTATTAATAAGACTATTGATCAAAGGCACCTTTAACCTGGAAGCAACTACCCTGCTAATTATATCGGACCGGAACAAAGAGGAGTGAATAATATCAGGTTTACATTTTCTCACTATCTCGGTAACACCTGCTATAGCCTTACTAAAATTATAGGGTGGTGGAATGTTTAACGAATAAACCTGAATTCCTCTTGCCATGTATTTGTCTTTTAACTCCTCTCCTTTGTATACATGGCAAACTATAGGTATATAGGTTTTGAATTGCGGGAGTATATCGAGAAGGCTTTTTTCTGCTCCACCTGTATTTAACGTATCGATCAGGAATAAGACCTTTTTTGACTTCATTACACTAAATTGTTAATATAGCCGGCACTACCTTCATGGGATACAATCTTGGCCGGATTTCCGATAACAACGGCTTTATCCGGCACATCAAAATTAACGAAAGTAAGAGGGGCAATAAGCACATCGTTACCTATCATTATGTTACCTACGATTACCGAATTTGCACCAACCCATACACGATCCCCTAATGTCGGATATCCCTGCTTCTCACCACGGTTCACCTGACCGATTGTGACGCCCTGGGCAACATTGCAATTGCGGCCTATCCTGGTTCTCTGATTAATCACTATACCGCCATAGTGCCCTAAAAAAAAACCTGCTTTAATGCTAACGGTATGCGGTATCTGAAAACCAAATTTTACCTTCAGCCGCTTATGCCATAGCCTTGCCAGGAAGCCAACGGGATGAAGAGAAGAAAACCGGTTGCATAACCGGTGCATCAGCATAAAACGACATCCCGGATGAAACAGAATTACCTGCAATCTTTTCAGACTATTTTTATTTCCCGTATATCGTCCTATATCCTGGCTTATCATCTTATTTCAGTTTAGCAAGTTTCTTATGCAATTTGATAAAAAGTGCTCTTGATAAAATTACACCTGAGAAATACGTCAGCACAATTTTCAGGTCAGCCAATTTATGAGCTTTTAGCACCTTATAATCAAGGGTAGCTTCCTTCTTATTACCACTATAAAAATTCAGCCACATGGATTTATAGTACCAGCGCGTCATCAGAAAAACAGAATTCTGAATTTCCTGCGATTGCTTCGCCATTATAACCTTGTATGCAAAGGCATTCTTGCTATAGTTAATTGTGAGACGGTCGCTCAGATTGTTATCCTTAAAGATAAGATTCTTATGAATAGGAAGTCCCTGGTAAAACTCACTGGCCCGAATAAACCAGTCTGTATCTTCAGCAGCTCTCAACGACTCATCAAATAACCCGATTTTGTCAAAAGCTTCTTTTTTGATCGTAATGCCTGCTGCTGTTCCTACCTGCAGTTGATATAAATATGGTTTTTTGAATTTGGAAAAGCGGTCGGGCAAAGTCCATACCGACCGGGAGACTGGCTCTCCTTCTTTGTAAGCTTCTATGTCTCCGACACCGGTATAGGTAAAACCATAACTATCGTTGGTTGATTCTATAGCCTGTATACTGTACTTCAAAAAATCCGGATGGTACATATCATCCGAATCCAGCAATGAAATATATGGTGTGACCGCATGTTGTATTCCTGCATTTCTGGCTGCCGCTGCACCGGAATTTTTCCGGGTTTTCAATACCTGAATTCGAGGATCGCTAATGGATGAGGCAACTGCAAAGGTCTCATCCGTTGAGCAGTCATCAATCACTAACAATTTCCATTGCTTGAAAGATTGCCTTATTACGCTTTCGACAGACCTTTTGATAATGTTTTCACGGTTATAAACCGGAATAATAACCGTTATTAATTCTGTTGTCCCCATAGTGCATCAAACTCTATAACCTGTCCGTTTGCTTTTTCACGCGTTACAGGAACGAGTGATATAATTCTATATCCCTGGGCTTCAAAGAACTCAATTGATTTCGTATAGTGCGGCATACCGGTATATAAAGGGATTACAGACAGTTCACTTTGAATATACTTAATCAAGTGCTTATGCTTTGATACCCCCTTGAACACTTCCAGGTCAAATCCCTGCGTATCCAACTTTAAAAAAAGAGATTTAACCCCATTAAATACGGGCTGCGACTCTATGAATGAATCAAGTGTTTTAACCGGCACTTCAATTTTTTTGGATACATTGAATTTATCCTTAAATCTTTCAGAGCTTTTATCATTTCCCTGCAGGAAAGAACTTAATTTTGAATCTTCATAGATATTAAAGGACATACTTCCTTCTGATGCACCCAGTGCAAAAGGAAAAATTTCCAACGAAGTATCAGCAGTCTTTAACTTTTGCAACGCTGCCTGCATTTCCGGATTGGGCTCGAATGAAAAAATGCGCCCCTTATAACCAACCTCTGTTCGCAGGTAAGTATAAAACTGACCACAGTTTGCACCAACATCAAGAACCAGGTCTATTCCCTTATCTCTCAATATAGATTGCATTCCGATATAGGCAATGTTATTGAAATATCGGGCTGATCTGATAATATCTCTCTTCTTTCGGTTGGACAGAAACGTTTCCTCGATCAGTTCTTTTATGTTGTTTGTTATCAGTTTAATATTCATACAATGCATTTTTAGAGACGATATTCGATTCTCTTCTTATCGATATCCATTACCTGGTATCCGGCTGCTTCCAGTACAATCTTGCCAGAAAAGGTATAGCAAACAACAAGTATTGCAAGTAGGCCTTTAAACGCAAAGGCTTTTTCATAATCACTTGTCCTATACTTTTGCGAGCCTCATCAATATCACCATGTTGAAATGCCCCAAGCGCATAGATGGTTTTATAATTTGCAAATGCTTCGGGCTCATTCGCAAAATAATCAGCGTGCTTTTTCAGAAAGTGAGCAATGCTTTTATACTTAGCAGAAGAATATGTGTTAAATCGCTCACGCGAGTCTCGAAAATTTACTATAACACCTTCCCTGTCAACAATACAAACCGAGTTTTCATGTAACTTTTTCTGCAACTTCAGGCGCAGGAAGAACTCCGTATTTTCTGAATAGGCAAGCTTAGTATCATATCCACCTATCAATTGAAAAAGCTCTTTGCTGATAGCAAATGCACCCGCAAGCGGTGGCCCGAATTTTCCATTACTTTTTTCAGGCTTAACATGAACGATCTCTTTTCCATTGGGATCAATGTATCTCGCATAACCAAATCCGATGGTGCATGAGTTCTTTGCGAACTCAACACTTAAACTTTCCAGGTATCCTTCTGTGAATCGATCATCCGAATCAAGGAACAGCAGATACTTTCCTTTTGCTGCAGCAGCGCCAGTATTCCTTGCCGTTGAAACACCTGCATTCTGCTGATACAGGTACCGCACCCTTTCGTCCTTTATAGATTCAAGAACACTTTTAGTATTGTCGCTGCTTCCATCATCAACCACTATCACTTCCCATAATTTATACGTTTGCAATACAACGCTGTTCACAGCGTCACAAATTTGGGCTGCACGGTTATACGTTGGAATAATTACCGAGAAAAAAGGATCTGTTGCGGGTACGCTCATAACTAAGCCATGCAAATTATACTATCTGTGAATCCTGTTTGAAATGATTCGTCTTTTCAAAGCCACAATGCCGGTAAGTCTGAAGATTCGCCGTGCATTTCCTAAAACAAAGTGAAACACGCGCGCCTGAAGTGCAGAAGGTTTCGAGCCAAAGTACTTCAAAAGAATTTTGTCGCGCTCATCAAAGCCGGTAGTTGTAATGGTCGAGCTTTTAGATGCCGGTTGTTCACGAAAGGCGCCCAGGTAAAATGGTATATGCCTGATAACAGCAGTTTTTGACATTCTGCACCAAAGGTCAAAATCAATCGCGAACTTCAATTTTTCATCCAACACTCCTGCGCGAAGAAACACATCACGCCTCCAGAAAGTACATTCCTGGGGCAATGCTTTACCAAATTTCAATTGACCTGGAAAGTAAAAAAAATAGGCTCGCTTACTCAGCAGCTTGGAGTTCGGATCAATAATATGCCGGTCACCAAACACTAGTCCGGTGTCTCTATACTTTTGAAAGTATTTGCCAACTATTAGCAATGCTCCCGGAAGCAGCAGGTCATCCGAATTTAACCAGTACAGAATTTCACCCGTTGCTTTTGCAAATCCTTTATTGATGGCATCACCAAAACCCCGGTCTTTCTCACTAATCCAGTATGCCAGACGATCGCTATATTTTTTAATTATATCCACCGAACCGTCTGTACTTCCGCCATCCACCACTATATATTCATAATTAGGATAATCCTGATTAAGCACTGAAAGCATTGTTTCTTCAATGAACTGAGACTGATTAAAGCTTGGCGTTACAATGGATATCTTTGGCAACATACTTTCCGTCATACACCAAAGAGTTTCTTTATATAAGAATTCGTTCTAAACTTCAGTGATAATCCAATACGCTGCTTTTTAGAATACTTTCCATGCCCAAATTTCAGTTTTGGTTTGGATGCGGAAAATTTCGCGTAATCATTATCCAACAACCATTTTGCATATTCATGAAAAAGATCTTTCAAATCAGGTCTTGCTTCCAGTGTAAATTCGCGCGTTTTTATTTTACTAACATACTGCATGTTCAACGGTTTAAAACCACTGAAATGAAAGAAAACAAGTGGATGCTCTTCGTTTACGAAATACTTTCCCTCTTTGCTTAATAGTTTTCGTTCATGAAAATTCCAGCAGGCCATGTTATACCCAGGGTTCATCAATACTTCCACGTCTTTAAAAATCAAAGGAACAAGGTTTATCCATATCTGATCTACAAAAAGGCCGCGCGCATAATCTATATAGCAGTGATCTTTTAAACGCTCTTGCCACCAGACTAAAAAGTTTCCGGATTCTTCTGTATTTCTAATTCCAATAAAGCCAAGGTTATATATACCAACGTTTAGTACCATGGTTTCAAATGGACTGACGGGCAGTTGAGCTTTTGTCAAGTGAGGTGTAATAACGATGTTTTTATTTTTCAGCGATTCATTTAACGACTCCAGACTTGAATAAAAGGCTATATCAGGGTCGATATAATAAACCATACTGTTCTTTCCATACTGTTTAAAAATATACTCGAAATAGAATGGTTTAACAGCCGTATTAAATTCTATTACATTATATTTTGCAAGCATTTCAGAAAAAAAAGCATATCCAATTTCACTATAGGGCAAAACCTCGTAAGGAGCAAAATAGCTATAATCTATCGCCGGATCCCGCTCATCTACGAGGCCAATAATAAAATGAACATCAGGGTTATGCTTTTTTAATGAATCACCTAATGTCTTGGCGTGAGCCAGGTAATTATTGGAACACAGTGTAAAGACAATTGATGTCTGCATGTTTTATCGTTATTTAATTCTTTTGACCGAAGAAGAAGCTTGCCAAGATTAATATACTTTTCCCTGCGGAGGCGGAAGCGAAAGCTTGCGTTTAATCAAATCGATCAGATACAAGCCCTTGCTTTTATAATATCGTTTCAGCACAGACTCTGGTAAATCACGCCAGCCATACCGCACTATTATCTTGTTGATATTTTGCTTAAAAAGATCATTCCGCATTTTAATACTCACTCCCCCCGGAGCAAAATAAGCGATTTTCAGAGGCACATACATTTTACGAATGCTCTTGTTGAAAAAGCATTTCAATGAAAAGTCATAATCGGCATGTGCAGTATAGTCGATATTGAATACCCCTACTTTGTCAAAAACGGATCGCTTACAAAATATAGCCTGATGACAAATATTCTGTTTCAACAATTTCATTGTATCAAACTCGCCATCATAGTTTTCACCATAATCAGGAGAGAATACATTTCCATAGATAAAGTCTACATCATGCTTCTGCAACAACTCCTGAATTTTCGCCAAGACTTCATTATCCCACAAATAATCGTCTGACCCCAAAAAATACAACCATTCTCCGGTGGCTTTCGCAAGACCTTTATTCATGGCATCATATACACCTTTATCTTTCTCACAAATTACCCGCAGCCGTGTATCCTGGTATTTTCTTACGATATCAAGCGTATTATCGGACGATACTCCATCTACAATCAGTATTTCGAAACTTGTAAACGTCTGTGTCAATACACTGTCTATAGCACGACCAATAACCGCTTCTGAGTTATAGGTTGGAATGACGATGGAAAAAAGTGGTGTTGTCATGCAGCTTTAAAGCTATAGGTTTAGAATCTGATTTGCATACGCAACAATCCTGTCTGAATACTGGAAAGATGGTGGCTGAGGTCGCTGCAAAATTACGGACTCCATAATTTCAGCTAATGCTGCCTCATTTGCCGGGTCAAAATAATGTGCCTGGTTTCCACATTGCTCTTTATGTACATTTAAGTGCGAGGCCACAATCACCTGGTCCATCGCTTTGGCGTCTTCTATTACCGTGCTCCATCCTTCGAACAAAGAGGGCTGTATAATCGCCAGTGAATGTTTCATCAACTGAAGCTGTTCGCTCCGGTCAATAAATCCAAGAAAGCGAACCTGTTCTTCTATACCGTTTTGCCGGGCATATTCTTTCAAAGATTCTGCATAACCCGGGTTTCGGTAATCTTTTTCATTACCTGTAAATGCAACTTTATATATATATCCCTTGTGTTTTAAGCGGGCTATTGCTTTCAGAATTACAATATGATTCTTATGCGCCCAAAACTGATTGGGTGACATAAAATACGGTGCTTCCAGGCTATACTTTGAACGAAGAGCTGATATACTCAAATGCTCAAAAGCGGGTAACGTAGTGGCAAAGGGCATCACTACAACCTCACTCCTGTGCGCCGGATAAAACTTGTTAAAGTCGGATCTTGCATCTTCACTGCTTAACACAAGCTTCAGAGGCAACGAAGCGATTCCATCAAAATTTTTATCACGAATATTGATCTCCTCTTCAGAAAAAAAATGCTGCAGATATTTATGCTGAAAATCGGCAATCCAAAAAATCTTTCTCACCCTGGTGAGACTTCCACTATCGACATAGGCAGGCGAAACACAGGGGAACACAAAATCAACTATGCCGGGCTCATATTGAGGTGTGTAGCGATAATTTTTATCCACCAGGCGTCTGACTTTTATATATACCCGCTCTAACAGTGACGCAGGCTTTTGCAGCGGCAAAAATTCAAGAGCTGGATAGGCTGTTGCCTGAATTTCCGGACTTATTTCTTTCTTATAAAAAATTACAATGACCGGCTTTTCAGGATCGGGCAAATGCTTGAGAGCCCGAATAATATTTAAAAGATAGTAGAGTCCACCTGTCCAACTACTGTCAAAGCTAAAAATCAAGCCAATTCTTTTCCTTGCAGCCATTGCAGATAGCGTTTAATACCTTCCTCAAAACTAATGCTTTGTTTATATCCCAGGGCGGCAAGGGCAGTAATATCGGCGCACCAGTTTAAAGGATCGCCAGGACGCACTGCATTATTAAAAGTATAGTTAAACTGTATGCCACTTTGCTTTTTAAATATGGCAATAGCATCCTCGATAAACACTTCTTCGCCATTGCCTACATTAATTATTTCCGCTTGGAACGAAGCATTTTCTATGACGCATGAGATTGCTAAAACCAGGTCGTCTATAAAAATAAAATCACGTGATTCTTTTCCCGTACCGAAGAGTGTTATTGTGTCTGATTGTCTGATTTTTTGATACCAGTCCCAGAACAATTGCTTGCGTAAGCCCGGACCAAAAGCCGAGAATATCCGGATTGAACAGGTTAATATTTTAAAATAGGAATAGAATTCCCGGCAAATCATTTCGGAATAGTACTTATGCCAGCCATAAGGAGATAGTGGCTGGGGAAGCATGTTTTCCGTAACAGGCAACCGCGCGGGATTTCCATAAACAGCTGCCGAAGATAAATTCAGAAATTTACATGCCGGTTGATGTTTCCGTATCGCCTCCAGAATCAAATATACATTTCTGGCATTCAGGTTATAGTCGCGCAACGGATGAGCAAATGAGTCTGGAACGCTCGCTGCTCCGGAACAGTTGATACATATATCGAAAGTGTTACCTTCAAATATTTCGTCATAAGAAGCATTCGTTGCATCTACCTGGAAATAACGGTCATCATTATATTCAACAACAACGTCACA